>CAXBGT010000050.1:0-27252 GCA_963975265.1 uncultured Saprospirales bacterium | reverse complement strand
AATAGCTGCAGGTAGAGGTCAATATAATACGCTTGCTGATAATAGTACAGCCGAAGGAAAGTCAATCAATAGAAGAACACGTATCATCTTACTTCCTAAATTGGGACAATTCTACGAATTACTCGACCCAAGTAAAATGCCTAAGTAGTTTTTGCAAGGTACAATCTAAATCTCTTAGATTTTAGACCCTCATTATCAGCTAGATAGTGAGGGTCTTTTATATTGCATAGAACTTAACTAAGTAAATTGCGTAGATAAATAAATACGCTTTTTAGCTGTGTTTTTAGAGTCTACATAAGGTGACCTTTGATTTATAATAATTAACCTAAATTATAATCTAATAGTCATGATCTCTACGCAGGCACTAAAGAAAGAAGAAATACTAGTCATTTCATATCAATCTACTAAATGCAACAAAGCATTTGGTGAACTATATGAGATGTTTTATGGCCAGTTGTTCGATTATGTTTGTAAGATAGCCAATAACTCAGACGATGCGTTTGATATCACTCAAGAGGCTTTTATAAAAGCAGCCAAAGAGCTACACAACCTAAAAGTTCCTATCACATTTAGGTTTTGGTTGTTTCGTATAGCAAAACACATGTGTATGAAGAACTATCGCAAAATAGCAAAGCAAGCATATGATAGCTATGAAGAGGATTGTGTCAGTCAGGATTATAGCACAACTGAAGCTATTGCGAAAGATGAATTACTAGAGCGTATGTCAATGATCTTAGCGACTCTTTCTCAAGAAGAACAAGATTTACTGCTAGCTAAATACAGAGATGGTAAATCAATCAAAGAAATAATGGACAGCACTAATCTTGGAAGTTCCGCTATAAAAATGAAGCTTATGAGAGCTAAAACTAAAGTGGCAGAAAGGCTGAGAGTTTAATAGACTTAGAAATAAAATGTCATATCGTGTGACCAATATTGTACATTAGGCTCTCTATACTAAATAATGTGATTATGGTACATACACTACCCTATCAATCCGAAGAGCTATTGAAATTAAGTTATTTCAACTTAAGAAATGCAATGAATCCTCATACTGATACGATTCACTTGACAGTTGCTCACAGTCATCTACAGGATATGTCTACTGCCTGCATATATAAGAAAGTGCTAAAGCTAGATGGCAAATACAGGACAGAGATGAAAAAATGGACTGCACCAGCCGTAAAAGTTCGAATTATAAACCAATTATAAAGCCGATGTATTGAAAGGTGAAGGAAAGTACAATCAATTTTTGCCTGTACTTTCATGAAAAAGCCTTTCTTAATTATACTGCTGTGATCATTGAGCACTACAAATGTATTTGATTTTAACTTTATCAGTTATACAAATTCGCATTAATACAGGTCGTTGATCCTGATTATTTATTTTCATTCTAATCTTAAACATACCTAATGAAACAGTTACTAGTGGCACTCAATTTTTCAGAGCAGTCTCTAGTTATTTTCAAGTATGCAATGAAGTTGGCTCAACATTTTGGTGCTAATGTAGATTTCGCATATATAGTACCTGAAACGCAAATTGGAGAAGAAGAAGAAGAAGAAGAAGGAAAGTATTACAGCAAAGTTTAGGACCAACATTTAGAGGATACTGAGAGTAGATTGCACGCATATATTCAAGCACACTACGGCAAACAATATCATGAAATATTAATAAATACACATGTAAGAGTCGGCAATGTATCTGAAGAATTAACTGAACTGGCCATGGTTCTTGGTTCAGATTTATTACTTGTAGGAAAACATTATCAAAAAAGATTTTCATTTTTTGATGATACGGCAAATAGCCTTATATCGACTTGCCCATGTCCTGTGATGACCATTCCCGAAAATGCACAATATAGTTTCATCAAAAGAATAATATATGCATCCACTTTTCTATTGGAAGACTGTGACGCAATATTCCAGCTGAAACAATGGCTAAAAACATTTAATGGAGAACTAATTTGTATCAATGTATCTAAGGACAAATCTCAATTGGTAACAGCAAAAAGAAAGATGGCCATACTCGAGAGACTATTCCCACAAGAAGATATCACCTTCAGATGTTTTATGTCCGAAAAATCCTTATCTATTGAAAGATACACAAGCCTTAATGAGGGGGATCTGCTCTGCAGCATGCATAAAGACCGCAATATGTTCCAATGGCTATTTCAACCTAGCACAAGTAAGGCACTGGCGAACAAGTCACCTAGGCCTATGATTATTTTTCATCAGCATATGTTGTCCTCTAAGTTTTAGATAATAATTCGAGACCGGATTATACTACAAGACATACTAACCATGTTCATTTTACTCATTTATTCTTGTGCAGCACCTCTACCGAATATCGTAGTGGTAACTACGCAAATTTTAACTTTAACACCTTAGCTGCACTTGTAAATCCTCCCTCTGTACCATCCACAAAATGAATATGTTTGTCTATCCTGTCTTCTACATAACAAGAAAGTACGGCAGCATGAGTAACATGAATTCCGTAAATCAAATTTCCTTTCCCCTCCATTTTATCCAATTCCTTTCTCAATTGAACAACATTAGACTCAGAACCTGTGATAACACAATTTATCGTTCCATCAACCATCGTCGTATAGGATAGCTGGCTAACTTTATTTAGATATTCTTTTCCACTTTTGAAAAATGTAAAATAATACTTGCCCATAATTGTGATTAGCCAATTCTTGGCCAGATACGAAATATCATATTTACCAATCCTAGCAAACATTTCATTTCTTATTTTCCTGAACTTCAAGTCTAACTTTAACTTAAAGATAGAAATAGGATGACATTGAGTATAGTCCCCAAAAATCTTATCTATTGAATCAATCACCGCTTTGTAAATTATAGCTTGATCTTTCTCATTTACACTATTGACCAGTAGACAAATTATTTTGTTATTGTCTTGTGGCGGGTCTATTTCTTGCCATCGGCACTCCATCCCAGTCAAATTTACAGATATCCGCTGTTTTATCGGAGAGACCGTCTCATCAATGAATACGCCTTTCACTCTTCTTTCAGCTATTTTAAGACCTTCCCCAAGTAAAATGGGAATTGTCAGACTTTCATTAATTTGTAATTTAGATATTTTTAATATATGCCCCTCGTCATAAAGTTCAGCAATGGTGACGCTCCCCATTTTTAGGCTCAGATATAAATTATTCCTAACGTGAAATCTATAATCTTCTAAGATCTCCATGCAAGAATCCACAATAGAAGGAGGCACTATAAAACTTGCACCATCGCCACCAAAAAAATAAGGTACTTCCAACTCACTATCCAAACTTTTTATATGATTGAGCACTGCTATGATAGCACCTGTAGCAGATAAGTTGACATTGTGGTGCAGTTCATTTTTTACGGCTTGTGTAGAATTCTCAACGTCTACTACGATGATATGCCATCCTCTAGGTACGTTGGTGAAGTGTGACTCATTCGAGAAGAGAGCACTCAGACCTATGCTGTGGGTTTGCAATTCACTGTAATATGTAATATCTTTAGTCATAATTGTGACTTGCGTCCGTCTAGGTGAAAATTATTTTTTAGTTTCCTGGTACAGTTTCTTGTACTTGTAAAGTGACTCACTTAAATTATCATTTACATGCTTAAGTTCGTTCTTTGTTTCCTCCAACTTATCTACTAAAGGGGTCAATTGCAAAAGAAGTTTGAACGTTGAAAAACCAGTCACAAGTAATGAAATCAAGAAAAACAACAAGATAATGTAATTCCAAAATTTCGAATTGCCTTTGCTTTCCGATAAAAAATGATCTTGTTCGGCTATTAAGTTCTGCACAAGAACACGCATTTCATCCATGTACATTTTTCCATAGTCATCCTTTATCAGTTCTAACATTCTATCGTATCTCCCAACCTTTTCCATATGTAGAGTAAGATCCATCTCCAAGAACTTCCTTTTACTCAAACTATCGATTTTTTCTATTCTCCTAAGTTGACTAGGTTGCCCTTCGACAATTTCTCTCAGTTGCACCAGAACCTTTCTAAATGAAGATTTCTCTAAATGATATGTATTCAAGTATTTTTCTTCATGCGTAATCATAACACCTCTCTGAAATGTTTCTGCATTGGCCATTTTTAGCAGTAAGTTCTGTACTTTATCCTTAATTTCGTAAGTAAGTATAATAGAATCAGACGAATGACTTGCTCTATAAGCAGATATTGACAGTAAAATAAGTAGGCCTATTTGACTAATAATCAAACGGTTAAAACCTATAAGCCCTTTTGCTTTCATTTAGTTGGTGGTTGCTTTGATGGATGGACTTAAATAAAGTTTACAGAGAACCCAACAAATTGATAATAATACTACTTAGAGACTAGATATGTTCGTCTTTTAGAAAAGCGAAGTCATTTTCCAAATATTAATTAGGATTAAATTATGAAACCAAGTCAAAAAGCGGAAGAGTTTGTAAGAGAGTATATGAACAGTAAACTATCGCAGTCCATCTACTTCCACAACTTCGGGCATATTCTCAGCATGAAAAAAGAAGTCTTAGATCTTTCAAAAAGTGCAAAGCTAACAAGAGAGGATAGAGAGAATATACTGATTGCTGTTTTGTTTTTAGATATTGGATACTGTGAGTCATACACCGATGTTGCTTTAAATAGTAAACGTATAGCAACGGACTTCTTTCGAAAAGAAAAATATTCAGTCGAAAAAATAAATGTCATTTTGACTCTTATGAGTAGTTGCAGCAGTGCAGACAGACCATCTGGAACTCTTCAGAAGCTTATATACGATGTATGTTACTCATATTATGGAGAGAAGAAATTTCTAATTAGGCTTGAAAGGCTATACAAAGAAGAAAAAGTGAATTCCCCGAGAGGACCGCAAGATCATCTAATTTGGATGCAGGACCAGCTCGAACAGATGAGAAAACTACATTATGCGTCCAAGTCTGGGATAAAAAAGTACGAGTACAAAAAAATGCGAAATGTAGAAAAGCTAGAAGGAGCTATAGCAATCGCAGAAAAAAAAGAAGCAAAAAGAATTAGAAATTTTTCTATTGCCGATAATAAAGCTGCTACCAGTATGTTTAAGACATCACTTCGTAATCATATAGACTTAACTGCAATAGCAGATCAAAAGTCAAATATAATGCTTAGTGTTAGTGCTTTACTAATGACGATTGGCACGCCACTATTTGCATCCATGATAAATGATGATCTTTATCTCATTATCCCCACCATCTTATTTGCCATAACATGCATAGCTACTATGATATTGGCTACTATGTCAACGAGGCCAATAAAGATGGATGGAGAAACAAATCTCGATAATATCAATCTTGGCAAAACAAATCTTTTCTTTTTCGGAAATTTTTATAACATCGGTCATCAAGAATACACGGATGCTATCAAAAAGGTAATCACGGATAAAGATAATTTAGATTCAAGCATTATCAACGATCTGTACTTTCTAGGTCAATCTCTTGGTGATAAATTCAGATACCTCAGAATGTGTTATAATGTGTTTATCGGTGGATTGATTCTATCTCTTCTCGTTTTGATCATATCCTATCTATTAATAGGCTGAAATCAATATGAAAAAGAAACTTCCCCAATACTTCGTCCTTTTACTATTAGCACTCATAACAGCATTGTTTTTCTGGCTAATCAGAGACTACCTCATGGCCGTATTTTGGGCGATTGTGCTATCTCTGATTTTTCAAGGGCTTTTTATCAAAATTAATACTGTACTGAAAGGGAGGAGATCTCTAGCCAGCATACTGACAGTACTTACGGCTGTGGTGTTGATGATAGGACCGCTAACCATTCTCGGATCTATGATGCTGAATGAAACCAAAGGGATAGCAATCTTTTTTGCCGAGGGAATCAACGTGCAGGAGTATCTAGAAATGGTCCAAAGTAGGTTACCCTACGAAAATGCTACCTATGAAAAGTGTGGGATAAGTCCGACACAAGTTTCTAGCAAAGTGGATCTCTACATAGCAAACGGAGCCGATTCCTTTTTAACATACTTTCTAGACATAATCAGCAATATGGCTGTTTTGATATTAAATTTTGTGTTGATGATCTTTATGTTTTATTTCTTCATGAAAGATGGGAACAAATTAATTAAGAAAACATTATGGGTGATGCCAGTAAGAGATTACCAAATGCAAGAGATAATTACAAAGTTTGAGAAGGTAACAAAAGCCACTATCAAAGGCAGTTTGGTGGTAGCACTCATACAAGGTGTTTTAGGTGGATTCATTTTTTGGCTTGTGGGTATACAGGGAGCTTTACTATGGGGAGCCGTGATGATCCTTGCCTCCCTTTTGCCAGCTGGCACTGCCTTGGTCTGGGCACCATGGTCTATCGTTTTATTTATGAATGGCAAACCATCAGAAGAAATTGTTTTGATTGTCTTCGGTATTGCGGTTATTGCTGTCATTGGCAATATCTTAAGGCCACTGCTCGTCGGCAAAGACACAAAGCTTCCCGATTATTTGATTCTCCTGTCTATCCTAGGAGGTTTGGCGGGATTTGGTGTTTCAGGGTTCATAATAGGACCTATCATTGCAGCACTATTTGTGACCTTATGGGAAATTATGGGAAAAGAATTCGGTACTCCATACAATGAAATAGTAGCCAATGATGATAGGCGCATCGGAGATACCTTTTAGACAAAAAAATAATATTGAATTTGAGAATAGTAAAGACCTCTTTTAAAATAGTGACATGTTAAGAAAATTTGATAGTAACCACGATAGCTTGCTCTACTCCAGTAGGAGTCACTGCCAGAGGATATTAAAATCAAATCTATTGTCAAAATATCCATATCATAATTACCAGCACACGCTAGAGGTGGTCAAGGCTTGTATTGATCTTTGTTCTGTTCTTAGCATTGACCAAGTAGAGGCATCGATTGTCGAGATTGCTGCGTGGTTCCATGATCTAGGTTACATTGAAAGATACAAAGACCACGAAAGCACAAGCATTGCAATGGCAAAAAACTTTTTGCTTAAACAAACGAACGACCAAGGGCTTGTTAGAGAAGTTGTAGCTTGTATAAATGCCACTAGGATGCCTCAAAAAACCAGTGGTATATTACAGGACATCATTGCAGATGCGGATCTGGCCCATCTCGGACAAGACAATTACTTCTATAGATCGATATTACTGCGTAGAGAGTGGGAGCTGTTTAAGAATTTAAAATATCCAGACTTGGATTGGCATTTTCACAACCGTAATTTCTTGCGAAGTCACCACTATAAAACTGAATTTTACATTGAGAAAGTTGCACCCATCAAGTTGAAGAATGCAGACAAGATTGAGTCCATACTAAAGTACTACTGAGAACAGTCAAACCTCTGGAATAAGCATAGAAAATGCTCTGGGAAGAATGTTACCCTCTTTTACATGTAGCCATTCCTAGTATCTCTCGCTGCGTCAAGAGCAAATTAGATAAGCTTAAATTTGAATCCTACATTATTACCGTACACCCACTCATTGGCACTTAAAAGACATCTCATCATCCTCATCTAAGTAAATCACTTAGATACTAAATACGTGTTTTAGCCGTATCTAACACTCCTTCAATGGTTGACCTTTGTTTTACAAATCAAAAAATAAATGAAATATTTAATTCTGTCCGTTTTACAGTTATTCTTAATTACGAGTGCTTTAGCTCAGTCGGCTACACTTGAAGGTTACATCAAGGACAACCAAAACAATCGGAAACTAAATAATGTGGAAATTACGGTAACGGATGATCAGGGAACACCTCCTTACATGGTCACAACTGATGAATATGGCATGTATTCCCTACAATTGAATTCTGACGTTACCTATGGTTTCGAATTAGAAAGAGTAGCATACAATACGGTTATGTCTTCTTTCACATTAGATGAACAGGCAAGTGAGAAAGTAATTCATAATATGTCTATGCAGAGACTACCTGGTTATGAATTCCAAGCAGATGTAAAAGAACTTCTATCTGGAGGAAATGGAGCTGACAAAAGACTTGGTCATGAGCTCAAAAATCTCAAAATTGAAATCTATAATAATACGCTTGGTAAAGAAATCAGAGTTACTGAGGACGATCCTAAAAATACTTTTGAAGTAAACTTCGAACGTGGAAATCACTACACAATTTTGATCAGAAAGAAAGGTTTCTTTGCGAAGAGAATAGAAGTAAATGTTGATATCTTTGGTTGTATATTATGCTTCGAAGGATTAGGGAACGATTATGCTCCTGAGATTGAAGCAGCTACTGGAGGAACTGATAGAGGTATCTTAATCGCAGATATTCCAATGAAGAGAATAGTAAAAGATGAGACAATAAGACTCGATAATATTTACTATGACTACGATAAATGGAATATTCGACCAGATGCAAGACCTGCACTTGATAATCTTGTACAAATCTTGAAACGAAATCCAATTATCATAGAACTTGGCTCACATACTGATAGTAGAGGAAAGGACGAATACAACATGACTCTATCAGACAAGAGAGCGAAGTCCGCAGTAGATTATATTGTTTCAAGAGGTGTCAAAGTTAATAGAATCACTGCCAAGGGATACGGTGAAACTATTCCGCTAAACAATTGTACTGATGGAGTGGCGTGTTCAGACGAAGAATACCAATTCAACAGACGAACGGAATTTAAGGTAACTGGATTCTTAGAAGAGACTAATTTCGCAAAGAAAACGCTCAAGCAAATTTTAGAAGAAGAAAAAATCTCTAAGAAGAGACTAAAAGAACAAATAGAGGGAATTTAATTAAAATTAGATTAGGTAATTCACTTAGGATAAGATTAGGTAATTACGCTGATTTCTATTCCTCTTAGCACATGTAAATTTGTAGAATTAATTTATGTAACAAAATCATCAAAAAAATTAACAATGAAAAATTTATTAATTGTATTTGTATTTATGATATCTGCGTTTAGCATAAATGCACAGGTTGAAGTTTCAGAAGGATCAAAATCAATGGTTGAAGGCACTTATAATGCATATTCTGTGACGTTAGAAAATGTAGAGGAAGATGAGGCAGAAGATATGTGGAAAGAATTTATGAAGGAATTCAAAGCTAAGGTAAAGAAAGACAAGAAAGCAAAGATTCACTTTTCTGATAACGTTCAGATGCCTACAATAAGTGCCAATCCGGTTGATGTTTATGCTAGCTTCTCTGGAGGAAAAGGGATGTCTACCACAGTAAGCGTATGGTTCGATACTGGCTCAGGATATGTCAACTCAATAGACATGGCAGCACAATCAGAAACAGCTAATGGCCTTATCGCTGAATATGGAACAAAGGTCATGAGAAAGCACTGTGAAGAAATGCAGAAGCAAGAAGAGAAAATGCTCAAAGACTATATCGGGGAAGCCAAAAAACTGGAAGATAAAAACAAAGATCTCCGTGAAGACATAGCAAAAGCTAAAGAAAATATTCTCAAATGGGAAAAAGAACTAGATCAAAACGAAGACGATATCAAGAAGAAATCAAAAGATATCGAAAAGCAAGAAGAAGCAGTATCTGAGGCGAAAGTTACAACTAGAAAATACTAAATTCTCATCAAGAAGATGATTTTGTTGGTGCTAGGCAGCTGCATGCGCTGCAAAGCTCTCGGCTGACCTAGCACCTAACATTATCAATAATTAACTAGTTCTAAATGAAGCCAATCAGATAATGGATGAAAATAAAAAGAAACTTAGCATAATCAGACCAATCAAGATTGCTATAAATGTTATTTTACTTACTTTATTGGTAATCATAGGTGTTCAAAATGCACAGACAGTAGAGATAAATATCCTAACAGTGAGTGGTCAGATATCACTAACGCTTCTAATATTTCTCGCTGGTATACTTGGCGGACTTGTAGTTTTGGTGTTTACTTTAATCAATTGGTAAATAATTTAATACTAAAAAAAAAAGCCGTGGACACTCGTTGTTTGCGGTTTTTTAATTTTATATACATTAAGATAACTCTCTCTCTAAATAGAAATTAATTTACAATATTTCATTCACTGGATCGCAACTTAAAATGCCCTTTACTCTGGCACTGAATCTTGTATCTAAAAAAATCTATCCTAAACGGTTAACCTTTATATACTTTAGAATATAAATAGGAAATGAATCCCATTATTTACCATAGAATTGTGACTTTTTTATTTTACGCCTCTCTATATAGAAGTAATTCTAAATTAGATCTTGATTATAAATAATATTGTAATTTATTGAATCCATTTCCTCTATGTTTGCAAATCATTGTTTTAACCTTCCATCACATAAATACAAGATAAAATGATATCAAACATAACGAAAAGTCAAGAATTATTAGCTCGCCGAAAGGCAGTTGTAGCGAAAGGAGTTGGCTTGTTTAATAACACTTCAGCACAATTTGCTAAAGGAGCAATAATCACAGATGCAGACGGGAAGGAAATGATAGACTTTGCGGGTGGAATCGGTGTAGTTAATGCAGGCCACTGCCCAGAACCTGTGGTGGCAGCCATTATCAACCAGGCACAGAAGTTTCTACATACAAGTTTTAATGTGACAACTTATGAGCTATATTTGGAGCTCTGCGAAAAACTCGTCGAGATTTTCCCACACAAAGGGCCAACCAAGGCGATGCTTGTCAGTACAGGTGCAGAAGCTGTAGAAAACGCCATCAAAATAGCTAAGCAGTCCACTAAAAGAAATGGTGTACTTTGTTTTACAGATGCCTTTCACGGACGTACCCTGATGGCAATGACCCTGACCTCCAAAGTATCTTATAAAGAAGGTTGTGGCCCTTTTGCTCCAGAGGTTTACCGAGTTCCTTTTCCTAATTTTTATCGCTATAAGGAACAAGGTCAGAATGAGGAAGCGTTTGCTGCACAAGAGCTCATATACTTGAAGGAATATTTCAAGGATACTGTAAGTCCCAAAAACCTTGCTGCAATCATCATTGAATTGGTGCAAGGCGAGGGAGGCTTCAATGTAGCGCCAAAAAGTTATGTGCAAGGTTTGCGTAAAATCTGTGATGAGCACGGTATCCAACTCATTTTCGACGAAGTACAAAGTGGCTTTTGCCGTACAGGTGAATGGGCAGCTTACGAGCATTTCGGAGTACTTCCTGACATTTCTACGTGGGCTAAATCAATGGGCTCTGGAATGCCAATAGGAGCAGTGATAGGTCGTGCAGAAGTCATGGATGCAGCAGGACCAAGTACTATCGGTGGAACCTACATTGGTAATCCAGTTTGTTGTGCAGCTGCTTTAGCTACCATAAAATATATGGAGGATATTGATCTTAATACTCGCGGAAAAGAAGTGGGTAATATTATTCAAAGTCGTTTCATGAAAATGAAAGAGAAATACTCCGTCATCGGTGACGTGCGTGGTTTGGGTGCTATGATGGCAATAGAATTTGTAAAAAACAGTGACCCCCTTCAGCCAGATTCAGAATTTTGCCAAAAGGTGATGGAGGGTTGTGGCAGAAATGGATTGATTATTATCACGGCTGGAACCCACAAAAACATTATTCGTATCCTTTCGCCACTAGTGATAACAGACCAGCAATTACATAAAGGGCTGGATATAATAGAACAAGAAATTCAACAAAATTATATGTGACGAAAAGGAACGATCTTAATTAATACCATGTTCTTAAGAACTGGTAACCACATAAAAGAATATTATTTCAAATTACAGTCATATCCCACCAATGAAGTAGCATTTTTTTAATTTATTTATTATATCTACATATTCACTTTATAAAATTAACTATGAGGCCATTTTCGATTGCTGGTATCCAAATGCCAGTTTCAGCTATTGTCAGTAATATTCCCTTGATGAAAATCAAATTAGACGTATTAATGAATGTTTTTCCTTGGGTGCAAATGGTTGTATTTAGTGAATTATGTGCCTTTGGCCCACTGAAAACAAAAGCTGTACCCTTTCCGAATAAAATTCAACAAGATTTTCAAGAATTGGCTAAAAAATATGGAATATGGCTTATTCCTGGTTCCTTTTTTCAAAAGAAAGATGATAAGGTCTATAATACTAGTTTTGTCATTAACCCACAAGGAGAAATGGTAGGTCAATATTCCAAGATGTTCCCTTTCTACCCTTATGAGGAAGGGGTAACTGGTGGAAGTGAATTTCTGATGTGGGATGTGCCGGATGTTGGCCGTTTTGGTATGAGTATTTGTTATGACATGTGGTTTCCAGAAACGTCGAGAACAATGGCAGTTAATGGCGTAGATGTAATCATTCATCCTACCTTGACAGGGACTCTGGATCGTGACATAGAGCTATCCATCGTAAAAGCCACAGCTGCCATGAACCAATGCTATGTGATAGATGTCAATGGATTGGGATCAGGAGGAATAGGCCGCTCTGTGTTTTGCGACCCCGATGGAAGAGTGCTGTGTCAAGCTGGTCCCACTGAACAGATGATGCCAATCGAAATTGATTTGGAAGTAGTTAGAAGTCGAAGAGAAAGAGGTATATTGAACCTTGGCCAACCTCTAAAGAGCTTCCGTGACAACCCTGTCCATTTTGATATTTATGATAGGGATAAAAGACATGACTACCTAGATTCTCTTGGAGAGTTGGCAAAACCTAAAAGATCATAAAATAAATAACAATGCTTAAAAAGAAACCCAACACTTCTCCACATATAAACATTGGTCAACTCAGAATTGATACTTGGAATATGCTTAAGTCTAAAGCAACTCAATTAGCTAATTCAGAGGCTGGGTCTGAAAACCGTATAAAATGTCAGACATCGGTCGAGGATTCTTTAAAAAAATTGAGTAATCTGGAGCGGTACTTCGCCTTTCCTGGATTATCTTCTATTAGGTTATTGAAAGAGTTCTATAAACAAGGTGAATTCATTACCTTGTCTCATAAAACGAATGACGTCATTCAGCTTTTAGTAAGTGATGCTTATCGTCAATCCGCTACATTAGACTCCGAAAACACTTGGATTAAAACGACAAAAAAAGGTACTCTCAAGAAACTAGAGGCAAGTTCTAAAAAGAATTACTTTGAAGTCCTTTTTGTAGAAGATCTTTCTGATATTGCTGAAATAGATATAAGAAGGCGATTTTTGGAAATCCAAGATAAAGATGATCAATTTGTATACAAATTATTGGTCGTACCTTCCTTTCAAGATGCTCAAATTGCACTGCTTTTTAACCATAACATACAATCTGTGGTTGTGCGCTACGGCCCTTCTTTCGATTCCAAGCATATTACACCACTTATCAAGCCTTTTATTGAGAATGTATTAAAATTTGATTTATCAGACAAATTAATATCTGATCTAGGTCCACTACTTGGTAGATACATAAGACAGACTCGTCCAGAACTCAATCTTTATTACATAACAGATACGGCACTTACTCACTTAAAAGATAGCACCCTCAATAATTTCGATCGAATATTTTATCGAAAAGAAGATATCCAAGAATTGCACTTGAGCATACTCGGTGGTGTACGCGAGCGATACAACACTCCTTTTTTCTCTGCACTTGTAAATTACAGTAAAAAGCCAACTGGTGTTTTTCATGCCATGCCTGTTTCACGGGGAAATTCTATCTTTAAATCCAATTGGATAAAAGATTTTGGAAAATTTTATGGACGAAATATGTTCCTGGCTGAAACGTCATCTACTACTGGCGGTCTAGACTCACTGCTTCAGCCGACTGGACCACTTAAAAAGGCACAGGAAATGGCTGCAAAGACCTATGGTGCAGAATATACTTTTTTTGTAACTAATGGTACGTCTACCGCTAACAAGATTGTACAACAAGCAATCGTCGAACCTGGTGATGTAGTGTTGATTGACAGAGATTGTCATAAGTCACATCATTACGGATTGGTTTTGGCAGGTGCATTTCCTGTCTATCTAGACTCCTACCCCATTGAAGAATATTCGATGTATGGAGCTGTACCACTAAAGGTGATCATAGAAAAATTATTGTTGCTAAAGGAAGCGGGACAACTGCACAAAGTAAAAATGCTTTTACTAACGA
The DNA here is from genome assembly GCA_963975265.1 of uncultured Saprospirales bacterium. GTDB lineage: Bacteria > Bacteroidota > Bacteroidia > Chitinophagales > Saprospiraceae > CAJXUU01. Next base: position 13,252 of record CAXBGT010000050.1, on the reverse strand, counting down.
ATTGTACTTTTGATGGGCTTGTTTATAATGTGGAAAAAGTAATGGCAGCAGTTCTGGCCATTAAGCCAGACATGGTTTTTCTTTGGGATGAAGCCTGGTTCGCATTTGCTGGATTTACACCCACGTTTAAGCAGCGAACTGGTATGTATGTCGCTAAAAAATTATATGATAAATACCACAGTGACGCATATAAAAAGAAATATCAGCAATATATAAAATTGCTGCCTGATTCCAAAATGTCGACTATGCCTGATCCTGACAAGGTAAAAATCAGAGTCTATTCAACACAAAGTACCCACAAAACTTTGTCAAGTTTCCGGCAAGGTTCAATGATTCATATTTGGGATGAAGATTTCCAACGTAAAACGACGGATGCATTTCATGAAGCGTATATGACTCATACTTCGACTTCGCCAAATTATCAGATATTGGCTTCATTGGATGCTGGAAGGCGACAAGTTCAATTTGAAGGATTTGAAATGGTTGAAAAAAGTATAGAAATGGCCATGGTTTTAAGGGCAAAAATAAACGACCACCCCCAACTGAAAAAATATTTCGAAGTACTAACGATCAAAGACCTTATTCCAGAAGAATATCGACAGACAGGTGTCATTGAATACTACCATCCAAAAGAAGGTTGGACTAGAATGGAAGAAGCATGGGCCGAAGACGAGTTTGTAATTGATCCAACGAAAATCACACTCACAGTCGGTAAGGCCGGCATCGATGGTGATACTTTCAAGAATGAATATTTGATGGATCAATTTAACATTCAAATCAACAAGACGTCTAGGAATACAGTACTGTTGATGACCAATATTGGGACAACTAGGAGTTCGGTGGCTTATCTGATGAACGCACTTTTGAAGATTGCAAGACAACTTGATGAGGACTTTTGCTCCTTGAACGACATCGAAAAAAAGATGGTCGAAAAGCGTATTCATTCTCTGACGAAAGATTTTCCGCCGTTACCAGATTTTAGCTTCTTTCATCATTCTTTGCAATCAGTTCCTGGTATTCCAGGTGGCAATATCAGAGAAGCCTATTTTATGTCTTATAAAGAAGATAAATGCGAATACCTTCCCCTTGCTGATTGCTTAAAAATGATAGAAACTGATCGAGATTTGGTTTCGTCTTCGTTTGTTATTCCTTACCCTCCAGGCTTTCCTGTATTAGTACCCGGCCAGGTAGTCAGTATGGAAATCATCCAATTTATGCTTGCATTGGATGTTACAGAAATTCATGGCTATCGTCCTGAATTAGGTCTAAAGATTTTCACAGAGGATGCTTTAATGACCAAGACTGCACATCTACAAAATGGATTCACAAAAAAGTCAATCGCAAAACCTAAAACTATCAAAAAAGAATCCTAGAAAATTGTCATCCATATTTCTCTTAAGCAAGCAATACATATCAAAATGAGTACAAAGAAAACAGCCATAAAGCCCAAAGCAGTCGCTGCAAAAAAAACCAAAGTCGCTGTCAAAAAAACCAAAGTCGCCGCTAAAACAAGTAAAGTCGCTGTCAAAAAACCCACTAAAAGTCCTTTGAAAAAACTAAATGGTATTTCTGACATTCGTCGGTTTTTTTATAAAAATGATACCCCTATTTATTTCATTAGTGCTACGAATTTTAACTTATTAGGAGCTGACGAATGGATTAAAGGCTTTAAGTTCATTACCTATATAGAATGTTTTGACGGCTTACATTCCAATGTTTTCTCACCTTTAGAAGAACTACCACATGAGGAATTTCAGAGCATTGAAGATATAAACAACTATCTTCTGCAACACAAGGAGGTGATTTCATTTATTAAGAAAAATAAGAAAAGACAAAATGCTGGAAAAGTACTTTTCTTAATGTTTGACGAAAAAACAGAAATTCTTGCAAAAAATCTAGGCTTAGAACTGTGTTTCCCTTCTGCCAAATTAAGAACCTTTATGGACAATAAGGTTAACACCAATCGGATAGCTGAAAAGGCAGGCGTTCCTTGTGTTCCTTATGTACTTTCGGACGTGAAAGATTACAAGCACTTGGAAAGTGTCACCAAGAAACTAGGAAAACACCTTGTGATACAAACTCCTTTTGGTGATTCTGGCCACACTACCTTCTTTATCTCTAATGAGAAAGATTATAAAAAATATGCAGAAGAGATTGAACAGGAAAAGGAAGTAAAGATAATGAAGCGTATCAATTGCCGTGGCTCTGCGATAGAAGCTTGTGTAACACGCCACGGTACCATAGTAGCACCACTAATGACCGAACTGGTTGGGTTTAAAGAACTGACTCCTTACAAGGGAGGTTGGTGTGGAAATGAAATATTCCCTGACGCTTTTACACCAGACATCCGAGAAAAAGCTGCAAAATACACTCAATTATTCGGTGATCAATTGAGAAAAGAAGGTTATAAAGGTTATTTCGAGCTTGACTTTTTGATTGACCAAGACGACCAAAGTATTTACCTTGGAGAATTGAACCCTAGAGTTACTGGAGCTAGTTCTATTACTAATCATGCAGTATTTGCCCTAGCTGATGTTCCACTTTTCATTTTCCATATCCTTGAGTGGATGGATCAGGATTATGAATTGGATGTAGAAGAGATCAATAAACGTTGGAATGACATTGACAATGTTGACAGTTGGAGTCAATTGGTGGTGAAGCATACCAAAGATACAATCGAGTATGTTACAGAAGCGCCTAAATCAGGGATTTATAAAATGCAAGCAAATGGCACCATGTTGTTTGACAGGATGGATACCCACCGTCGACACGTTGAGTTAGAAGAAGAAGCATTCTTTTTACGTATTACCCGTAAAGGTGATTATTTGTATGAAGGAGCTGATATGGGGATTTTAGTCTTGCGAAATAGACTCATGACAAAAGATTTTAAATTAACTGCTCGTGCGAAAAAATGGATAGACGCTATTCATGCTAATTACATATCTATTCCATCGGCGCAGCCGCAAGAGATAGAAGCTAAATTAACAGATAGTGGTGGATTTAAGTTTCTGTAGCCGGGAGTATCGGTACTGCAGAATAATGGTGTGATTAGAAAACTTAGTTTAATAAGATGTGTTCTTAACAGGTCTGCATTATGAGAACTAGTTTCTAGATATGAGGATGTAAGGAGTAGATAAAGACTTTTTACTTAGTGCTGCCAAAACCAGCACTACTACCTCTGTCATGTATCCCCCTAAAAAAATGGTTTTCCCTGCAATTTTTCAATTAACAACTTTTTCAATCAACAATCAATGCAATTACATTTTAATTCGATATCTGAACCAAGTTTACCAGGTGTAAAATGGAAAAAACTATTTGATACTTATTGGCCTGCCTATTCGGCATGGTTAAATTCAAAAGCCACAGCAAATACACCTGACCTAAAAACCTCTGTGGCGGCACTAAAGTATTATATGCCGGAAATGATACCTACCTATCAACGGCTTTGCAAATTGGTCAATGCCAATGATTTGGCAGCTCGTTTTTTGACTGGTTATCAGCCTCCAGCGTATATCAGTGGATGTTCACAAGCAGTGACATTAAAAAGTACTATTCAATTGGTAAGAAATTACGACTACCATTCGGACCTTATAGAAGGTACGTTGATGATGAGTGCTTGGAATGGTAAAAAAGTAATAGCCAATAGTGACTGCTTGTCAGGAGTTATAGATGGAATGAATGAAGATGGACTAGCTGTTTCGCTTACTTTTGGAGGACGGAAAGAAGTTGGTACTGGGTTTGGCATTCCCTTTATTCTTCGCTATGTTTTGGAATTTTGCAGTAATGTGGAAGAGGCTGTTACGGTGCTTACCAGAATACCTTCACATATGTCTTATAATGTAACTGTCATTGACAAAACTGGTGCTATCAAAACGGTACAAATGGCTCCTGACAAAAGTCCATTAGTGACCGATGCAATGTATACTACAAACCACCAAGGAAATATCGATTGGCCTGAAAATGCGCTTTTCAATAAAACTGTTGAACGTTCTGATTTCTTGAAAGATAGTCTTTTTGATTTAGACATGAATGGTGAACAAATAGCTGATGCCTTTCTAAGACCACCTTTGTATAGTCATCGATTTACAGAAGGTTTTGGAACTCTTTACACTGCTGTTTATCAACCCGTTGAAGGATTGGTTAAACTTCGGTGGCTCAATGATAATATGATCCAGAGCTTTGACAGTTTCAAAGAGCAAGACAAGCTGATTAAGTATCAGTTAAATCAAACTTCAGCTGTTCATATACCTGTACAAGAAACAGTGTTAGTATGTCAGGATAGCAATCAAGAAGTTGCCTATTCGTCGGATTCCCAAGAAGAATTAGCAGAGACGCTTATAAATGGCATGGCCCAATCTGCCTCTTTGGAAGGCAAAGAACGACTGAAAACCTTACGTAAAACATTAATACATCGAGGTCAAATCTCTTGGGAAATATTAGCAGATTATTGGGCTAATTTAGGAAATGAATATTGGAAAAAATGGCAAAAGTAGAATTAGATTCGCTTATGTCTTACTGATTTTGAGCAATGCCAAATGAGATTTGGTCTTGTTTTATGGTTTTGTGTTCTAAATTATTCTTGCTGAATGTCTGAGATGTTGAGTTATTGGGATGGTGAATTGTTGCATAACTGAATTGTTGAGTTATTCCGATATCTAATGACTGAATGACTGATAGGCCTTATGATTTTGTCTGTATTAGCATTCATAACTAAGAAGTTCTGATTTTTCAATTCTGTCATTTTCTCATAAATGATAGATTGAAAAGTAACTGCTAAAAGGTGTTCAAAATCTACCCACTATAAAAATGGGAAAGAAATGATCTTAAAGAATAAATCACTCCTTATAAACAGGGCTTTCATAAATGGAAAATGGGTCAATGCCAACGACGGAAAAACTTTTCCTGTAATCAACCCATATGATGGCTCGTTCATTGGTGATGTGCCTGATTTGGGGGCAGTCGAAGCGAGAACTGCTATAGAATCCGCTTCCAATGCTTTTCCTGCATGGCGAGACAAAACAGCAGGAGAACGGGCCAATATCCTAAAAAAATGGTATGCATTGCAAATGGAAAACCTCGATGATCTTGCTCTGCTGCTTACGACAGAGCAAGGCAAGCCTATCGCTGAAGCCAAAGGTAAAATTCGCTATGGAGCCTCCTTCGTAGAGTGGTTTGCGGAAGAGGCAAGACGGGTTTATGGTGATGTCATTCCCAGTCATGGCAAAGATTTGAGAATCATGACGATCAGACAACCTATCGGAGTTGCCGCAGCTATTACTCCATGGAATTTTCCCAATGCTATGATTACGCGAAAGGTTGCCCCAGCGTTAGCTGCGGGCTGCACCGTAGTGGTCAAACCTGCCGAGGACACTCCCCTTTCGGCATTGGCTCTAGCTGTATTGGCTGAAGAAGCTGGCTTTCCGCCTGGCGTTTTGAACATCATTACGACACGTCAACCTGCCGCTGTGGGCAAAGAATTGACTGAGAACCCTTTAGTTAGAAAACTTTCATTTACTGGATCTAATCCACGGAGTTTTGATAGATGCAAATGTAGAACTAGGTAACTATGACAAAGCTGTAAAACTTTCGGATAAAATGATGACTATAAAGCCTGATATCAGATCATATAGTAGAGTTTCATACTTGAGAGAGATACATGGAGACGTATCTGGATCTATCGATGCTATGACAATGGCTGTGAAAGCGGGATACCCAGGATATGAAGAAACAGCTTGGGCAATGCTCACACTTGGTGATATCTATAAACAATACGGTCAATTAGACAATGCTGAACAAGTGTACAGTGAGATTCTAGATATGAGACCTAATTATCCATTTGCGGTAGGAGCTCTAGGTGAAATCCAAGCATTAAGAGGATTGGATAAAGAAGCTGAAGCAACGTACAAGGAAGCTATGGCTATTATTCCAGAAGTAGGGTTCTATATTTCACTAGCTGAGCTATACAAGAAACAAGGTAGAACTCAAGAAATGAATTCTCTAATTGAAGAAATCATGGTGATGCTACAAGACGATACTGATAGTGGACATAACATGAATCTAGAATATGCTAGTCTTTATCTCGACATTTTGAACAGCCCAAATAAAGCATTGGAGTATGCGATGAAAGAGTACAAGAAAAGACCTGAAAATATTGATGTAAATAGAATGCTAGCTAAAGTTAGTCTGAAGATGGATAAAAAAGAAGATGTAAACAAATATCTATCTGTAGCAAAGTCTACCAATTCTAAACATCCAGAAATCACCATTTTAGAAAAATATGCAAATTCATAATTAGAGAAATAGTTTTAGTTGGTTTTAAGTAGCCTTGAGTACGAAGTTGTATTCAAGGCTTTTTCATTTTGTGTGTATTTGATAGCTTGTTTGAAAATACCCCAATAAGACACAAGTGCGCTATATCAAATCGTTTGGTTACGGATCATTATCAATCTTCAATCCCACCACTCAAAAACCGATAAATCCCCTCTACCTGATTATGCCCTTTCTTCTGCCCGAAATAAGACACAGAATACATCGATGCAAAAATCAAAACTAAAACTGGAATGGCCCACAAAATTGCACCGGATTCCCCTATCGACCTATTTGCAAAACCTATCACAGACGCAATAACGATCGACAATGCTATGATGGCATAAAAAAACACGAACATCGTCCATACTTCTGGTGCAGGACCATAGATCCCTGATATGAACGTTTTCCCATCTATATCTTCTGGTTCTTCCATTGATAAAGAAAAGTGCGGAGACCAATAATGTCTATCTCCTGATTTAGGATATAAACTCACAAATCCACTTCTGACTTTTCCTGAATATTCTGCATCAGGTTTTAGAAGTAAGGCTCTAAATGTATCACAAAGCTCATCAATCGATCGATTACTGATTATCGTGAATCTCGGGCGAAGATGAAATGCTTGTGGATCAGTTGCAGAGTTCATAAATCGATTTGATTGAAGGATAAATTTCTTTTAGTAACAACTACTCCAGCAATCACTAATGAAAACAACTTTATCAATTCCAAGGCAACATACCACCAATGGGCATTTGACTCCGGAGGTGTGATTCCACTCATAATCAAATCAATTCTATTGTCGAGAATGGGCATGAGCCAAGCATTATCTATTACTACTATCAGTATGGGAAGGAGAAAGAGTTTCCATGTTTTAAATTGGGCTTCACTTAGAAGTAAACTAGCAATAACGAACAACGAAAATAACATTTCTATTTTTGTGAGCGCACCAAACACTAGCTTGCCAATACCTAACCCCAAAGGAAGGGTAATCCCAGGTGCTTGAAATTTGAGTGGAGCCTCTATGAAAGATATTCCACAAACCATTCCTACCCAAATAAAGGTAATTGCGATAATTATGATCGATATATTTTTATTCATTTTCTTTGACTTTTGTAATAGAGTCCCCAACTTACTACAACTCCATAAACTACTACTGTAATAGATGATAATGGCATCAAAATAGCGGCTATTACAGGACTTAATTGGCCACTCACTGCGTAATATAGTCCTATACTATTATACATGAATGCTAATGCAAATGCTCCATAAACGATATATCTAGCTGTGGTTAGATAAGTGAGCTGATTGTTTAGCATTGAAAAATTTGCAGCATCAACGATACCATCACACGCAGGAGAAAAGTTATTGGATTCATCAGAGATGACTAAGCCTACATTTGCTTGTCTTAATGCCCCTGCATCATTGAGTCCATCCCCTATCATCAGAATCCTATGCCCAATTGTTTGAAGATTTTTTATTTTATCGAGTTTATCTTTTGGACTCTGATTGAAATATACTTCTGCATCTTGGCTTAAAAGTGATTTTATTCGATCACTTTCTTGATCCGTGTCTCCTGAAAGCACTGCGATTTTGTATCGATGACTTAGATTATCCAATATTCCTTCGACACCTTCTCTGAATGCATGTTTGAATTTGTAGTTCCCAATATATTTACCATCTATTTCTATAAAAACACCTTGTTCTTTCTTCAATTGATTAGACCCAAAAATAAATGGCGATGATCCTATCTTAATTTTACTATCACAATAATTAGCGACCAATCCACTACCGATCACATCCTGATATTGATCTACATCAATAGTATCATCCTCTTGCAATTCTCTAACAATAGCCATACTTAATGGATGCGAACTATGGCTACAAGCTGATTTAATCATCGTTCGTTGATATGAGGACAACACCTTGCCATGGTATGAAATCTCTATTTTTTTACTATCCGTGATGGTCCCAGTTTTATCAAAAATAATGTAATCGATATCTTGAAGATTTTCAATAGTCTGTACATTCCTTAGATAGACTCCCTTAGCAGATAATAGCCTCAAAATGTTCCCATAAGTAAATGGAAGAGCCAACGCCAGAGCGCACGGACAAGCCACTATCAGCACCGCTGTGAATGTATTGAAAGCCATTGAGACATCTATAGTCAACCAATACAGCATGGTAAGTACTGCGATTCCTACAACTACAAATGTGAAGTACTTACTGATACCAGAAATCAATTTGCTGGAGTTAGAACTCTCTTTTTGGTTAAATGTATCTTCATTCCATAGTTGAGTAAGGTAGGATTGATCTACTTTCTTGGTAACTAGGATACTAATACTCTCTCCTTGATGACGACCTCCTGCAAAAAGTTGATCCCCTTTATGTTTCGAGATTAAATTAGATTCACCAGTAACAAAACTATAGTCGATTCGAGCTTTACCCTTCTCAAGAATGCTATCTGCTGGTATGAGCTCTTGATTACGGACTCGAATAATATCTCCTGGACTAAGATGGTCAAGTGACTTACTGATCCACTCGTTATCTACAAAAACATTTGCTGAAATTGGAAAATATGACTTATAGTTTCTATCAAAATCTAATGATCTATATGTAAATGCTTGGAACCATTTGCCAATCAGCAAGAAAAATACAAAACCCGCAAAGCTGTCCAAATATCCCTCTCCGTGTTGACCGATAATCTCATAAAGACTTCTACTAAATAAAGCTAACATACCCAATGCAATAGGAAAATCAATATTAAAATCACGAAGCTTTATTCCCTTGTAAGCAGACTTGAGATAATCAACACCGCTATACAATAAGACGGGAATAGCAAGTAAAACATTGATATAGCCAATGTGAAAGAGATTACTTGCATTGCTAAACCCTAGATATTCAGGAAAGCTAAGTAGCATAATATTTCCAAAACAAAATCCTGCAACACCAAGTTTTAATATGAGCTGTTTGTCAAAGGAAGATAGAGGCTTCTTAACATCAAGTTGATCGTAATTGATCTCGGGTTCGTATCCAATTCGTGCTAAAAGCTCTACTACAGTTCTTAACGATGCATCTTCATTTCTATAGGTGATTGTTGTTTTTTTACTTGAAAAGTTGACAGTTGATTTTATTACTCCATTCTCCAATAAACTGAGATGTTCGAGTAACCAAAGACATGAACTACAGTGTATCTGAGGCACCAGAAAAGTTACCTTAGAAATTCCTCCTTCTGAGAAGCTATTTAGTCGATCAATAATCTCTTGGTTATCGAGATAGACATACGATTTTTTTGAAGAAGACTTTTGTGAAATTCCAGGCATTGATGTATACCTATAGTAGTCAGTCATACCATTTTCATAAAGCAATGAGTACACCATTTGACATCCATTGCAACAAAAAAACTCTTTATCAAGATGATATCGATCATCAGGACAGTCGTCTCCACAATGACTGCAAACAGTTGCCAAATCAGTCTTAGAAATCATATTCTTAAGCATTAAATGCGACTAATGCCATGATGCCTACAGCGCATAATATCATTAATATTATTATCAAATAAGTCATTATTGCATATTGTCTATGTGAAGGATTACTCATAGTTTGATGGTTTGCTTAATAGTGTAAATGTCAGGATAGATATCAGAAAACAGAATGATTTGAATCATTAATACAAATGATTTAGATCGGATTGCTTAATGATATTACTCGGTAGCTTTGCGTATTCATTCACAGCTAAAAAGTAATCAATGAATCCAAATTTGATATCTAAATATAATGTACCCGTACCTCGTTACACAAGTTATCCTACGGTTCCAGATTGGCAAACTAAAGCGCCTACAGAATCAGAATGGATATCAAGATTATTGACTAGTTATGATGAAGCATCAGAATTAAGTCTATATATCCACTTACCATTTTGCGAGGCTTTGTGTACTTATTGTGGATGCAACAAACGGATAACAAAAAACCATGATGTTGAATCCCCTTATATTGAAGCTGTGATGAAAGAGTGGGATATTTATAGAAGCTACTTTCCTTCTAAACCTGTGATCAAAGAGATTCATCTAGGAGGAGGCACTCCTACTTTTTTTAAAGCATCAAAACTAAAGAAGTTGTTATCTCATATATTAGATACTGCTGAAGTCTCCGAGATTCACGAATTTAGCTTCGAAGCACACCCCAATAGTACAAATTCAGATCACTTAAGAACATTGTTTGATCTAGGATTCAGAAGGATAAGTATAGGGGTGCAAGATGTCAGTCCTGAGATTCTTAAAGCTATCAACAGACAACAAACACAAGAAGAAGTAAGGAATCTTACTCGATGGGCTAGAGCACTAGGTTACACCTCAATAAACTATGATATCATCTATGGCCTACCCTTCCAGAAGCCGATGAATGTGTGGAACACTGCACAATTCATTTCTGTGAATCGGCCTGATCGAATAGCTTTCTATAGCTATGCTCATGTCCCTTGGAAAAGCGCCAATCAACGTGCTTTTACACTTGCCGATGTACCACAAGGTCAAAAAAAATCAGAGCTCTATGAACTAGGATCTTATTTATTAGCAATGGAAGGGTACAAAGCAGTTGGAATGGACCACTTTTGCCAACCTGATGAACAACTTTACAAAGCATACCAAGCCGGACAAATGCATCGTAATTTCATGGGATACACACCAAACTATACGAAAGCCAGTATCGCTCTTGGAGTATCTTCGATAAGTGATAGTTGGGATGCATATGTACAAAATGAAAAGCACGTAGAAACCTATCAAGAAATAGTAGAAGGCGGAAAATTACCCATAATAAAAGGTCACCTTCTTACATCGAAACAGGAAATGATGAGAACTATCATCTTAAGCATCATGTGCAAAGATTATGTTGAATGGAATTCTCTCGAAGAATATCAAATGATCAAAGACCTATTGCCAAATTTAGATGGTTTGGTTAAGGACAATCTTGTTTCTTACAATTCAAATAGCATAACAATAAAACCAGATGGCAGATTATTTATTAGGAATATATGCGCCGCGATTGACCCAATTTTTCAGAATATGAAAAACACTAAAGAAGTATATAGCAAAGCTATCTGACAAATGAGAAAATTACAAATATTATCGATTGACCATAAGTCGAATTCGAGCAAGGAGAGACAAGCATTCGAATTGACTTCTGATTTAAGTGTTGCGTTATCTTCATATATAAAATATGTTTTGGATGTCCATGGTTATGTATACCTATCAACTTGCAATAGGATAGAAATCTACTACGACGCCGAAGAAGATTTACGAGAACTGATTATTAAAAAATGGAAATACCTCGCACAGATTAATAATGAAACGATGCAAAAATCAATAACCAGTTATCTAGGTTCTAAAGGTTGTATCAATCATATATTACAATTATGCATTGGCACTAAATCCGCTATTTTAGGTGATGACCAAATACTGAGTCAGCTCAAAAAAGCTTTTGAGTTGGCAAGAACAAATGGCACAATGAGCACATTACTTGAGAGAGCTTATCAGACCGTGATGAGATTTCACAAGCAAGTTTGTCGAGATACTGAATATAGAAACATTACGGTTTCATTAGCTTATCATAGTCTAAAATCAATCTACCAACATATTCCGAAGAATGAACTTTTATCAAAATCAGTTTTGATCATTGGTGCCGGAGACATGGCAGCTCAAGTTGTTAAGTACCTACCAAAATTTCGATTTGGTTCTGTATCGATTACAAATAGGACAAAAGACAAAGTCCAAAACTTGGTAAAAGGTAAAACCATAAGATTTGTGAATTATGATTATATGGATGCCAATGAATATGATATTATTATCTCTTGTATTGATCAAGGATATGGATTGATTAGGAATATATCTACACTTGAGTTTTATATTGATTTAAGTTTGACTTCTAGCCAAATTGAGAATTTAACTTGCCCTGGCATTCTTTTGGAGGAATTGCAAACTTATATCACTGCTCAATCAACAGCAAGACTAAGCAGCCTGAATGAAGTATCTTTGATTATGAGAAAGCATGAGCAAGAGTACATAAACTGGCTCGATCAATGGTGGTCTCGAAGAAAAAGTTCATGTGCTGATGTCGCTTAAAACCAACTATAAATATTTACGACTTACTTCAGTTTGGTACTTAAACCAAAGCATTGATGTAGCTGCATAAACAGGAAATAAAACTAAAAAGGTGATAAATGGTATTAATCCCAGGGTAAGCCCTGTACCCTGAAAAATCGATGCAAGCATCGAGGCATTAAACCTAATATCCCGCTTAAAGCGGAATATGTTTAACTATCTATTTTGGCTGCGCAGCTTCACTACCTTTCAAATCAGAGTTTGACTAATAAAAAACACTACACCTAAGTAAATAAATGTAGTGTTCAATTTCAGTAACCTAATCCAAACTAACTAACTAAACATTTTAGGATAACTGTTTTAATCTGATATATTCAAGATGCAATTTCTTATGCAGCCTCTGTCTTTAGAACACCTTCTGTAATAGCTAATATTTTAGCATTTTGCTTTGGTGGAAAAAATGATACCGCGGTCATAGCAGATAGAAATATCGGCAATGAAATAATGGCTAATATTGGTATACCAATAAAAAATGGTACAATTACCGCTGCCATCATTAATGTAAATCTAAGTACTACCGTGTCAAATGATGCTGTGTAGAATGTCATATCTATAAGATTTAAGTGTTTAATTATTACACTTCAAATATCGATCAACATTCACCTAAAATTGATGACTCAAATCATGATTGAACATAACCTTAATCATACTATTGCGGCATTTCGATCAGTGCCGCTTCATCGAGGATAGAAATATGGGAAGCCTGTATATCTATCAACATTTCATTCTTGAAATCAGATAGAGTTCTTATTGTTGTTTCTTTGGCTGTCCCTGCCATAGCTGCTATATCTTCT
>CAXBGT010000049.1:0-27614 GCA_963975265.1 uncultured Saprospirales bacterium | reverse complement strand
AAATATCCCTGTAGAGGAAATAAAAAAAGATAGTGTATTAGCAATCGATGATACATACAATTGTCTAGGCGATTCTGTCGAACTACGTTTTGATGGAGCAAATGACTTCGTTCAAGTTCCTCACGTGCCCGCTTTTGATTTTGGAGCCGATGATGATTTCTCAATAGAATGTAGGATAAGAACGACAAATGCCGCTGATGTAGCTATAATCGGCAACAAAGATTGGGATTCGGGAAATAATAAGGGTTTTGTATTTTCCTTCAAGTTTAGTTCTGGTCCAGAATGGAAAGTCAATATTGGTGATGGATCAAATAGAACTGATATCAATACTGGTGGTGCCATTGCAGATAATGAATGGCATACACTGAGTGTCACATTTGATAGAGATGGAATGATGAAGATGTATGAAGATGGTGTCTTTATCGATGAAGCTAGCATCGCGAATGTTGGAGACATTACGAATGGGAACGATCTCTTTTTTGGCACTGATATCGATCAAGGATATGATTTTAATGGATCGATAGCGGAAGTTAGACTTTGGGACGGAATTTTAACTGCTCAAGAGGTTTTGGATTTTGCCTGTGATACTATTTCAAATACTCACCCTAGCTATTCGGGTTTGGTAGGATATTGGAGGATGAACGAAGGTCTTGGTGCTACTCAAGTACAAGACCAATCATCAAATACTAATGTTGGTACGATAAACAATGCATCATGGTATGTGCCAGATACATTATGGATAGATGACTATACGAATACGCCAAGAATAGAAGACCTTTCAGTGACAGCCCTTGCTCATTTATGCATTCCTATTGATACTTCATGGAGCCTTGATGGACAGAGTTGGATAGTGGATTGTGTCTACAATGATAAAGATTGCGCTAATCCTGGATATAATACTTGGATAGGACCTAGTCAAGGATTTTGGCATATTATGGACCATTGGAGTCGAGGTTTTATACCTAAGGTTTGTGACCATGTAATAATTCCAAGTGGATATATAGTAATTATAGAAACCAATTTGATGGCCTATTGTAGATCAATCAAAGTAGAAGGTAGTAGTGAGCTTATTATTGGAGAAGGAGCTTCGCTTGAGGTACATGATGAGTGAAATTAGAGAAAAGGCTATAAAAGCATTCCAATCAACAAATAGAAGTATCTTGCATCTTCAAAATAAGAAGTAAAATGTCAACATTTTCAGCATTAGGAATTCGTAAAGACTATATAAAATCTATAAAAGAATTAGGGATTTCTGTTCCTTCAGAAATTCAGGAAAAGGCAATTCCTATTTTGTTGAGCGCAAAAACAGATTTTATTGGTCTAGCGCAGACGGGTACAGGAAAAACAGCAGCTTTTGGTTTGCCAATATTGCATCAAATAAACTCAAAGTCACATAAAATCCAAACACTAATCTTATCACCAACGAGAGAATTGGTCCAACAGATTAAAAAGCAACTTTTTAAGTTTACAAAATATAGTGAGGACAAGATTTTTGTAGAAGCAATCTATGGAGGAGAAAAAATTGGCGTACAAATAAATAACCTAAAGAGAACAACACATATTGTTGTGGCGACTCCAGGACGATTGATAGATCTGATAGAACGTGGTGATATTGATATAAGTAACGTAAAAACTGTTGTACTAGATGAGGCGGATGAAATGCTAAGCATGGGTTTTAAAGAAGAGCTCAATAAAATATTGAAATCCACAGCAAGAGGGGATAGAAAGACTTGGTTGTTTTCTGCAACAATGCCAGAAGAGATCAAGAGAATTGTAAAAATATATATGCACCCTAATGCACCAAAAGTAGAAATCAACAGAGACTCTACGGTAAACGCAAATATTGAACATCAATATGTAAGAACAACAATCAAAGATAAAACGGATGATATTGTTTCATTTTTAGATAAGAGAGAAACACAACGTGGTATTATTTTTTGTAGAACAAAAGCTGGCGCACAAACCTTGACAGTACAATTAATAGAAAAAGGTTTTTCTGCAGCTGCTTTGGAAGGAGATATGCAACAAAGAGAACGCGATAAAGTTATGCGTGCTTTCAAAAATGAAAGTTTACAATATTTAGTTTCTACCGATGTCTCTGCAAGAGGAATTGATGTGAGAGGTTTAGAGTTTGTTATTCACCACCAATTACCAGACCAATTAGAATACTACACGCATAGAAGCGGAAGAACAGCCAGAGCTGGAAAATCAGGAATTTCTTTAGCTTTTATTTTACCAAGTGAAATTGAAAGAATTCAGCAAATTCAGAAAAAGCTAAATATTAGATTCAAGGAAGTAGAGATTTAGCTGAGGCATACCTAAATGAGTGGAAATCCTTATTTAAGTCACTATTAGAGATAGCGCACGGATGTCTGTCAACATAATGTTTGGTCGGTATTGTGGTTTGTATTGCTCTCCAGATCTATTCGTATTATGATTGACATATTTAGGAAGACGTCGTGATATATGAAGTAGTAGAAGTTTAGCATCCTCCTCATTATAGATTGTGTAATAGTCTAAATAAGCATGGTTTAAAGTAACTTAATGCAATTAGTAAAAACAGGTGGGATAATAAATTTTCATTCCGTAAGCGATTTTAGATCTTCTTTAGTATCAATGTCAATATGTCCCTTGTTAAAATCAACTTGTAGTAATATTTTCTTACATGATTTCACAATCGATTTTGCTCCATCTTCCCCATCTAGAATTCCTAGTTGATCAAAATATATTTTCGAAAATAGTGAAGGAGGACCACAACCAACTTCATAATTGGAAAGAATAATATCAGCCACCGAATCACCTTCATACAGCTCAATTAGTTGCTCAAAATGAGATGCCTCCAAATACGGTTGATCACAAACCGTAAGTATTACAATATCGTATCCAAGATCACGGACCTTGCCAACACCAAAAGCAATAGAATTCCCCATTCCTCTTTCCCAAGTAGGATTGATATGTATAGGAAGAGTAGTATCTATTGCATCCAATATTTCATCCGCATATGCTCCAAGAATAATGTGTGTATCCGCATTCTCAATTTGTGATGTTGCATCAATGGTATGTGAAAGCAAATTTACATTTCTAAATTTCACCAATTGCTTTGGTCTTCCTAGTCGACTGGAGGTGCCGGCTGCTAGGATTAAGATTGCGTATTTTTTAGATTTCTGTTTCATGGTCTTAAGCACAAAGATCATTGAGCGCTTGCGCTCGGTGAGCTGAACGGAGGAAATGTGCTCACCGGTTTTCGTTGCACTTCAGCTCAATGATCACGGTATAGTTTTGATTTTTGCGAACTATTTTTTTTGAGCTACAATTAAGGTACGTAAAAAGAAGAATCAAGCCTTGATATAAAAGTGGTATTAAAGATGGCTTGTGAAGCAAACACTCGTTTTGTTTCTTTTCATCAAGGAAAAGAAAGGCTTCGGTAAACACGTCTATTATGAGGATGTAATAGAATTATCTATTCACCAAAAATAGTTCAGTATTCATTAAATACATAGTGTTCTTTCATGTGCTCACCGATCTTCGTTGTACTTCAGCTCAATGATCACGGTTCAGTTCAAATTACCCAATCACATTCATTTCCTTAACAAAAGGCTGTTTATACATTCGTTTTCCAGTAGCCTTATATATAGCATTGGCAATAGCACCACCTGCAGGAGGCAAAGTCGGCTCTCCTAATCCTGTAGGATCTTCTGTGCTAGGAACAAAATGTACATCAACCTTTGGTGTTTCCATATTCCTAATCAATCTATATTTATCAAAGTTAGTAGCTGAGGGAACACCATTCTCGAAAGAAAAATCTCCATACATAGCATGTCCGATACCGTCTATAATTCCACCTGTGACCATATTGGAGGCTGCATCAGGATTGATTACAATTCCACAGTCAACAGCACAAGTTACTTTCTTTACTACTGCTTCCCTATTCTCCATCACTACATCAGCTATTTCGGCCACATGCGTATTGTGAGAATAGTAGGCACTAATACCTTGGTAGGTGCCTTGAGACTGTTTGCCCCATCCTGCTTTCTCTGTTACAAGTTTGATACACTCTTGCATTCTGGCAGGCGAGTATTCTATCTTTTCATCGGTTTCCGCTATTGGTTTTGCGATTTCTAGCAGTTCCATTCTGAGTTCGACTTCGTCCTTGCCTAGTTTCTCAGCTACTTCATCGAAGAAGCTCTGCTCTGCAAATGCAAGAAAGTTAGTATACGGTGCTCTCCACGCTCCAGTTGTAATATTGGACTCTTGTTTGTTTCCAGATACTCTGAGATTGGGAATTGCTCCAGCTGGAAAAAAATTAGGAATCAGACCGTACATATTGCTATTTACAGCTGCTTCAGATAGCTTGTATCCAGTTATTTTATTGTCTTTTAAAGATGCTTCAATCTTGTACTTTATTGCTTGGCGGTAAGTACCCGCAGCCATATCATCTTCCCTTGTGAAGATCAGTTGGATAGGCTTTTTTGCAATTGATGAGATTTCAGCGGCTTCATCAGAGAAGTCACCATACAATCTACGACCGAATCCACCGCCCATTCTTGACATGGTTACATCTATGTCTTTTTCTTCTCGATCTATGATCTTAGCTGCTCTACTTCTTCCCCATGCTGGTGTTTGGATGGGTCCATGCATTTCTACTTTATCCTCTCTTACATCTGCAAAGAAATTCATAGGTTCCATACAATTATGAGGTAGAAATGGAGACTCATACACTTTCGAAATGATCTCATCAGCTTCTAGGAATGCCTTATCGACGTCTCCATCATTTCGAAATGGCTCAGTTTTATCTGTATCCAATTTTGCTATTAAGTTCTTATCATGATCAGCTGTGCTTTCGAGTGGGGTATCTACTGCCCATTCAGCTTTGATCATTTTTTTAGCTTTCATGGCTGGCCATGTCGCATCAGCTAGAACTGCTATTTTATTACCAAACTTTATGACATCGTTTACACCAGACACCTTTCTAGCTTCTACATCATCAAATGATACTAATTTCTGACCAAATGCAGGTGGCCTCATCACTACAGCATATTGCATGCCTTCTCTTTTGGTGTCTATTCCGAATAGGGGTTTGCCAGTAAGTATATTTTGTAGATCTACATTCTTCTTGTCGCTTCCGATGATTTTGAAATCTGTAATCTTTTTGTGGGGTACATTTTCTGGGATATCCATGGTTGCAGCTGCAGAAGCAACATCACCATAGCCTAACACTTGTCCTGCAGGCCCTGTAAGTATTCCATTATTAGCGGTTACTTCTGAAGGCTCTACTTCCCACTGCATTGCAGCAGCATTGATCAGCATTTGTCTAGCAGTCGCACCAGCATCTCTAAGGGCTTTCCAGCCTTGTCGGATAGATTGACTACCTCCAGCTACTTGCCTTGGGAATTTATCCGTATTAAGTCCAGCTTGCTCTACAATTACATTTTCCCAATCTACATCGAGTTCTTCAGCAACGATCATCGGCATAGAAGTTTTTACATTCTGTCCGATTTCAGGGTTCTGAGAAAATATGGTAACAACACCATTATTTCCAATCTTTAAATAAGCATTGATATCATACCATTCAGAAGGCATTTCAAGTACTTTGGCTATCTCTTCTGGTTGTTTACAACCTTGTGCTAACCAGGAAAACCCTAAGATCATACCACCACCTGCAGCTCCACTGATCTTGAAAAATGTCCGTCTATTAAGTGTTTTTTTATTTTCCATTACTTAGAGTTTTGAGGCTGTTTTTACTGCTTGGTTGATTCTTGGGTAAGTTCCGCAACGACAGATATTCCCATTCATTGCTGAGCAGATTTCTTTATCGCTTGGATTTTTATTCTCTTTTAGAAATGCTGCAGCAGTCATCATTTGTCCTGCTTGACAATAGCCACATTGAGGGACATCATGTTCCTTCCATGCTTTTTGTACTGGATGTGTTCCGTTTTCAGATAGTCCTTCGATTGTTGTGACTGAACCACTTACTTTTGATACAGGCACTGAGCAAGATCTCATCGCAACACCGTCTATATGCACAGTACATGCTCCACATTGAGCGATACCACAGCCATATTTAGTTCCTACGAGTTCGAGACTATCCCGTAATACCCATAATAAAGGAGTATCGGAATCTACATCCACCGATTGGGATTTTCCATTGACCTTGAGTGTATATTGTGCCATAAGTGCTTAGATTTAGTGTCTAGAATCGAATAATGAGACTAATATAGTCAAATTTCGTTTTTACCTCGACGTGAAAGAACCAAATTTGACTATTTGTTAATAATTTAAATTTTCCTTAACCAGTGTATATGAAAACAGATCAAAAAATAAATGTTCGAGGGCATAGAATCAACTACCACTATCGAAAAGGAAGAGGTGACTCTGTAATATGTTTTTTACACGGGTATCCAACCAGTGCACATGAATATATAGAAGTGATGAAGTTGATCCCTGAAGAATATACTGTAATTGCTCATGATCATTTGGGATATGGAAGATCTGCCAAGCCTAGCAATCATAATTACTTGTTGAAGGGTCAAGCAGATATTACTTTGGCACTTTATAAATTATTAGGCATTAAAAATGTGCATTTAGTAGCTCATGACTATGGGACTAGCGTCGCTACAGAAATTATAGCTAGAAATAATGAATCACATCTAGATATCAATCTAAAATCAGTCACGCTATGCAATGGATCAATGCTAATAGATATGGCAGAATTAAGAATTATCCAACGCTTGTTAAAAAGTAAAATTTTTGGTCCTATTGTAGCACAATTGAGTTCTGCTAATACATTCCATAGAAATATGAGAAATATATGGTTTGATAAAACAAAATATGATCAAGAAGCAATGCATATTCATTGGGAATTATTGATTGCGGAGGGTGGCAAAAAAGTGCTTCCCCAAATCACTCGGTATATTGACCAACGATATGAAAACTATGATAGATGGATAGGTGCATTAAAAGAATCACAACTGCCATTTTATATTCTTTGGGCAGCAAATGATCCTGTGGCCGTAGTTGGGATGGCGCGCAAGCTTGATCAGATAATTCCTGAATCTACATTGACAATTATTGAAAAATGCGGACATTATCCCATGATTGAAGAAAGAGAGTTGTGGACAGAGAAGGTTATTAAGGGAATTTCGAATGTTGAATGTTGAATTTTAAATATATTTTGAAGGGCTCCAGAACTCTAAAAGCGTAGCGATCTACAGTCTAAAAATCTAAAATCGCAGCGGTCGACCATCAAAAAATCTAAAAGCGCAGCGGTCTAATGTCTAACAGTCGAGCAGTCGAATATTTTAACTTCCCAATTTCATTTTCTCTGCATTTTCAAATACGACCAATGCATCTATAATCTCATCAATTTGACCTTGAACTACTTTATCCAAGCTATAAAGTGTAAGATTAATTCTGTGATCTGTTAATCTATTTTGTGGATAGTTATATGTTCTTATTTTATCAGATCTATCACCTGAGCCCACGAGTGACTGGCGCTGATTTTTTTGCTCTTGGTGGATTTTTGCTTGTGTTACTTCTTTAATTTTTTGGTATAAACGTGTCATAGCTATACCTCTGTTTTTAATCTGAGATCTACTTTCTGTACTTTCCGCAGCTATACCTGTAGGGATATGGGTAAATCTTACTCCAGATTCCGTCTTGTTTACATGCTGTCCTCCGGCACCACTCGCACGGAAGGTATCTGTTCTTAGATCAGCTTTGTTGATATCTATATCCTCTTCCTCGTATTGAGGGATTACGGCTACTGTGGCAGCAGAAGTATGCACTCTACCTTGACTTTCTGTTTTAGGGACTCGTTGTACACGGTGGGCACCAGATTCAAATTTAAGTTTCCCATAAACGTCTTGTCCTGAGACTTCTAATATAATCTTGTTGAATCCTCCTACGGAGTTTTCACTCTCATCTATTACTTCTACTTTCCAGCCTTGATTTTCGAAGTATTTGGAGTACATTTTCAGCAGGTCCCCAACAAAAATACTTGCTTCATCACCTCCTGCTCCTGATCGAATCTCGAAAATCACATCCATACTATCTTCGGGATCTTTTGGGATCAAGAGGACTTTAATTTCTTCAAGTAGAGTATCTCTTTGTGGGTTCAATTCATCCAGCTCTATGTTTGCCATTTCCTTCATCTCAGGATCAGTATCCTTGAGCATTTTTTTGGCATTGTCAATATTAGCCATCACGTTTTGGTACTCATCTCCTTTGTGGACAACAGGTTCGAGACTTTTGTATTCCTTACTTATCTTTATGAATTCCTTCTGATTTGAACTTACTTCAGGATCAGACATACGCTCCAGTAAGTAATGGTATCGTTCTTTTATGGCTTGTAACTTATCAATCATTTTCTTCTCCTACTTTTTCGTGCCGTAAAAATACGAAAAAAGCTTTGCAAAGTAGAAGGATTGTATAATTACGAATTGGGAATTGTGAATACCAAAAGAATGATCAATTATCCATAATCAAATGAAAATTTTCTCCAACTTTCATTTGTGCCAAATCACAAATACCAAATCCGGTAAGCTGCAAGACTCTAGGATATCCTCCTGTAGTCTGTGCATCTCTCATAAGAAAGATCATGTCTCCATTAGGAGTAAGTTGTATAGTTCCAGGTATAGTTCCTGATGAGATTATACTTTTATCATGAGTGAGATTGAGGTCATGACTTATACGATAAGCCATACGATTGCTTTCTTGTCTTACTACAAAAGAAGATTTAAAAACATCTAATAAATTTGGATTAACTCTTTTGATCAATTCAAATTCAGGCCCTTTTAATACATTAATATTTTTACTTCCAACATTCCTAAATAATAAAGGTGGCTGTTCGAAATATCCATCATACTCAGCAAATTCAATGTGATCTCTTTTTTGTAAAATATTGAATATTGAACTCGTAATACAAGTGGATTGACTGCCTAGCATTTCAGAGCCTAGAAAACCTCCACGAACAGCAATATAGAATCGTGCGCCATTTACGATCTTACCAAATGATAGAATATCCCCAGATTTTACCCTCAACGCTTTGTTAATGAAAGAAGGAACTCCATTGATAAATGGCTGAATGACGGCACCTGTAATTGCAATAGATGTAGTTTTATGAAATTTAATTTCTGGACCAATAATCGTGCATTCAATAACACTTGCCTTTGGGTCATTGTCCAGCATTCTATTAGCATCAGACGCAGAAATAGAGTCCATCGCACCTGAATTCGGAACACCCAAGTGACTACAATTGTTTCTTCCTTGATCCTGTATGGAGGTATATAGTCCAGGCTTTATAATTTCTATCAAAAGTTGTGAATTAGATATTTCAATTAGAATAAGACCATTTCTTCTTGGTTAATTGGGACAGAAACCTTTGCCATACCTTTGCCTACATCAATCGTTCCTATGAATTTTACCATTAACTTTTTATCAGACATGATTTGCAAACCTTTTCCTATTGCAGCTATCGGGTTTTCCCTATAAAGTTTGTCAAGATCCATTTTAATTGTAATGGGCATTTTGAAGTTTTCATTTGCAGGCATAGGTGTATCAAAAGTCTGATCGATAGTCGCTAGTTCAATGTCGTCAACAAAAGCTTTCATATTGGCACGAGCTAGATCAAGAGAAAATCCATTTGGATTCTTCAATACCATAAAAGCATTAAGTTCCAGTCTGCTTTTTGACATTTCTATTATATCCACATCTTCTATTTTTTCTATTGTGGGCTCCAGAATAGACGTTGAGCACGAAGAAAAAATAAGGAAAGACAAAAAAATAAGTGATAGTATATGTTTCATTTTATTCGTATGTTTTGAATATGAGTTCTATTCTTAATAAAGTGATTAATTCGAATATAAACTATTTTGAATTTATCTCAAGTTTTGATATGACGAATATATTAGAATAATAGATAAACTTGTAATTAATTCTGAGCAAAAGGTCAGGCAAATAGTTGAAGAATTTGAGGTTTTAATAGGTTAAACTATTGTTACACGTAAACATAGTTACTCTATATATCGTTTGATATCCGTTATTTTATATTTTTACATACATTTTGAGGGAAGTAAGGAGGAAAACCTTATTTCCGATAATATTAAAAAGCAAGAATGCAATATAAATCAGAGGTTGAGGCGGTTGATGCTTTAGCAAAAGCATATAAGGAATTAAAAGCTGAAATAGCTAAAGTAATAGTAGGGCAGGATGATGTAGTGAAGACTGTTATTCTTTCTCTTTTTAGCAATGGTCATAGTCTCCTTGTAGGCGTGCCGGGATTAGCGAAGACACTTCTCGTAAGTACGATAGCAGAAGTTTTGGATTTAGATTTTAAAAGAATTCAATTTACTCCTGATTTGATGCCATCAGATATTTTAGGAGCTGAAATTTTGGATGAGAGCAGATCATTCAAATTCAATAAAGGTCCATTATTTACGAACATTGTGTTGGCGGATGAAATAAATCGTACACCTCCTAAGACTCAAGCTGCACTGCTAGAGGCAATGCAAGAAAGATCTGTAACTGTAAGTGGAGTAAGACATATTTTAGACAAACCGTTTTTCGTATTGGCTACACAAAACCCAATTGAACAAGAAGGGACTTATCCTCTTCCAGAAGCTCAGTTGGATAGATTTATGTTCAATATACCGTTGGATTACCCTACTTATGAGCAAGAAGTAGCTGTTGTGAAAAGCACGACTTCAAATAAAAAAGTAACGCTCAATACCATATTGACTGGTGAGCAGATTTTGTACTTTCAAGAACTGATCAGAAAGATTCCAATTGCTGATAATGTTTTAGAATATGCAGTTACACTAGCAAGTAAAACAAGACCAAACACAGCATTAGCAACAGACACTGTAAATAAATATATAAGTTGGGGTGCAGGCCCAAGAGCATCTCAATATCTTGTATTGGGTGCAAAAGCACATGCCGCTATCTCAGGCAAATATTCTCCAGACATCGAAGATGTGAAAGCTATAGCAAACTACGTTCTCAGACACAGAGTAGTAGTAAACTATAAAGCGGAAGCAGAAGGTATTACTGAAGAAGATATCATTAAGGGACTGATGTAACCACGTACACTTAAAAACACCTAGTTTTAAGTTGCACCCTCTTTGGCTTTTGTTGGAGAGGGTATTTTTTTGTTAGTAGAATAACGACGCTTACCAAATTTACTTTAGCACTTAAATTTATTTTAGCTAATTAATTTCCATCCCAAACTTGATCACCAATCGATTGATCAATATATCATACTTGGTATTAATTTCATTACCCAAGGAGTCTATGAATGACTCGGCACCTCTTGCTTGTTGATGGTGCCATGACAGTGCAATAAAGTACTTTCGAGATTTGTGTGATGGGAAGGTCAAGCCAACGCCCGCTTGATAGTTTACACCATTCTCATGGTCTACTAATCCTTCTTCTTGTGGAGGACCAAATCCATAGCCTAATCTACCATAGATATAGGGCATATATTTAGTGTTGAACACATTATACCTTCCACCCAGATGAAGCGTAAGAAACTGTGTATCGAACCTAAAACCTGATATTCTAGATTCATTGAATTCAAAACCTAGACCAGAAGTAAGGGAGAATTTCTTATTGAAACGCCAGCCGAGATAGGTGTCGAGATGAACGGCCGCAAGGTGTTTTGTTGTGTCAGGTGAAAAGTCATCCAACCCAATAGCCATGGCAAATCCATAGTGGTACCCATAGATATCATGGTACTTATAGTTATCATAGTCTATGACACCGAAGCTATAGGTACTTGAATCGTAGTCATATGTACTATCATCAAAGGTGTAACTTTGTGCATATATCCCTTTAGCATACAAAAGTACCATGAATGCCAACAGAACCTGTGTAATTCTTAGCATGTTTTAGTACGAAATAGAACTTTGTAAAGTGAGACTCTCACCATTATCATTGATCATATATTGTGATACTCCATCAAGACCAGTAGTCAAAATTAGATTACTAATAGTTGGATGAGGGATAACGTCGTAAGCTATTATATTATCCAGAGATTTCTTGAGCTCTGGCTCATATTTATTTGATATGTCAAATATCTTGAGTCCATTGTCTCCTTCACCTATATACAGGTCATCTCCTATTATAGTCATTCCGAATGGGCTAGACATTGCAATCTCTTTTTTCTGTTCTACATCGTAAATGTCACGTGTGTCTAGAACAAGCAAAGAGTTGGTATTGCCTGGACATGCAGAAAAATCAGCTGTACGTAGTGTTACATACGCCACACCATCTGCTGGCAATACAGGATCACAAGCCGTTGCATGTTCGAATTCGTATGCTTCAATTGGTTGTTTTGGGTCAGAAATATTGAAAATATTCACAGCGCTTCGAGAGCCTATGTACAGATTGTCTTCGAAAGGAAATATGGTCTCCACACCGTCACCAATATTTGTTTTGCTATCTACTTTTTTGAGTCCTTGTGAATGATCTGCTACGATATACATCGAATTGTTACCTATGATATATACATGTTCTTTCGTATAAGTCACACGATTAGCCGTGCCACTCACATTAGATCCACTTCCAGCGAATGAAGAAGGCAATGCTGATTTAGGAATAATGTTTTTAGCATAATCTAGATAAATTTCATTCTCCGCTAATACTTGTTGATAGAAGTCATCTTTTTGGTCCAACGTGGTAGTCACTTCTTTATAAGAAAACCCAATAAGTGTCTGCTCACCATTCTTCCAGAGGTCTTGGAATACATATTCAGCTCTAGAGTCTAATACTGCATTGTGGATATCTGAGAAATCAATCTTCACTACATCATAATATGTTTCAGCATATATCTTATTATCCTTCACAAAGAACTCCTTGTTACCAGGAATATTGATGAAATTTACTGACGTTGGATTGATCGGATCGCTATTGTCTATTACATGGATGCCTTCTTGCTCTTCACCTATTAAGATCACATCGTTTCCTAAGTATATCTTTCCCGGATTTGTGATTTCTCGGATTGTCTCATTTAGCGGTTGAGACCTTATTGCTTCTATATCACCATAGATTGCGGTTGCTTCTTGATAGGTCACTTCTACTTTACCGTAGTCTTTAGTACAGCTAATGATAGACATCACTATAAATCCTAGTAATAAATTCTTCATAGATTTCAATTTAGTTGTTCGAATATATGACAGGTCACGTTGATATTACCCTACCATCTCTAATTGATGAACGTTGAAATACTCGGGAGCGTTGATTTACAATCTTAAACTTCTGTCAGCTCAGGCTTCCGGGTAAACAACCTTTTTCCAATCGACTTCATTCTATATGCTAACCAATACATAACTGGTACAACTATCAATGTCAAAAATGTAGCGAATGTCAAACCAAATATGATTGTCCACGCCATGGGTCCCCACATTGCTGTGTTGTCCCCACCAGAAAAATACTGTGGGTCTAATCTTGAGATCAATGTGAAGAAATTGAAATTGACTCCCATCGCTAGAGGTATTAACCCAAGGACGGTAGTAATCGCAGTCAATAATACTGGTCTTAACCTTGTGGCCCCACCAATTATTATAGCTTCTTTGATGTCTTCTTTTGACATTTCTGACATAGATGTTAGTCCAAGACTTTCACGTTTTCTAACGATAAGTAGATTTATATAATCTATCAATACTATGGCATTGTTTACGACGACTCCAGCCAATGATATTACGCCTACACTTGAAAATATATAGGAGTAAGTCATGCCTGTAAATTTATACCCTAACATTACACCGATAGTACTGAATACGATACTGAGAATGATAATAAATGGACTGATAATAGAGTTGAACTGTGCAACTAAAATTATAAAGATCAAAAACATGGCAAATAGAAATGCAGATCCTAAAAATGCATTATCCTCCGCTTGTTGTTGTTGCTCACCAGTAAACTCATAAGTATAACCTTCTGGCCAGTCAAAATCTTCCAGATTAGTTTTTAATTCTCCTACGATGGCGTTGGCATCATAGCCTTCTAGAACATTCGAGAACACAGTGATCATCCTTTGAGAATCCTTCCTTTTGATACTGCTATAGGTAGAACTATATTCAAAATCAGCAACTGCCGATATAGGAACTTGAATAACACGGCCATTTGCAGGATTCCTGAATGTAATTTTCTGATTCATCAATTTATTGATGTCATTTCGATAGTCAGCCGATAGACGAATCATTATCGGATATTCATCTTCTCCTACTTTATATTTGCTTACTTCTTTACCAAATACGGATGTCCTGATTGCAGAAGCAATACTGTAAGTTGATAGTTCGTAACGTCTTGCGGCGTCTCTTTTGATATTAATGAGTAATTCTGGTTTTCCGATCTGCACATCTTTTTTCAGATCTTCTATTCCTCCAATATTGAGACTTTCCATGAATAATTTTACTTCTTCGGACAGTACCAATAGGGAATCTATTTCTTCACCTCTTATTTCTAAATTAATAGGTTTTCCTGCTGGAGGGCCGGTAGCATTTTGATCTACAGAGACTTGCACACCAGCATATCCTACAATCTCTTGTCTAATTTCCTTCAGAATATCTTTTGTAGAAACGTCACCTCTATCTTGAGATGGGACAAAAGAAACTGTGATTCTCGCTTTATTTGGTGTAACTCCAGGCTCAGGTGGTGTATTAGGATCTGAAGTGTTTTCTCCTATTTGAGTCAACACTGCCTCTACTACATGCTTGTTTTTTTCAAGGATTGTAGTCATTTTGTCTTCAATTCTTTTAACTATTTCATTGGTTGCATTTATATCTGATCCTAAAGGCAACTCGACGAAGGTGTTAATATAAATAGGATCAGGACTCGGAAAGAATTCTGTTTTTGGTGGCGAAGTTATCATCAAAGCGATACTCATAAAAAGGAGTATGAATGCTAATAAAAATACAATGGTAGGAGCCCATCCTTTCAGAGCAAATGATATAAACTTGTGATATATACTTTCTAATTTTGGTAAAAAAGAATTTTGAAAAGCAAATGCCCCTGGTCTTAGTAAAAAGAAATTCACTAAACTGATCACAGCGGCAAACCCTAAAAGATTTCTAAACCAAAAAACTTTTGTAAAATGAGCTACTAACCCGATCCCGAACATTACTAATACCCCTATAAGAATGTTTTTTCGCTTTCTATTGTATATAGTCTTATCATTTGCTTTTGTATCCACTTTCATGAATCGGCTTGTGAATACTGGATTAATAACCAATGCGACAAACAGAGATGATGAAAGAACGATAATGAGTGTTATCGGCATATACTTCATGAATTCTCCCATGATACCTGGCCAAACAGCAAGAGGTAAAAATGCAGCCAATGTTGTCAATGTTGATGCTATAATAGGCACGGCAACTTCTCCTGCTCCGTATTTTGCTGCTTCTATCCCGCTATATCCGTCTTGCATATATCGATATATATTTTCGACAACTACGATAGCATTATCAACCAGAAGACCAAGTGCCAAAATAAGTGAAAACAGAACCACTATATTCATGGTTGTACCAGTAATATAGAGCAACATTATCCCCATAAGCATTGACAATGGAATCGCAATACCAACAAACATAGCGTTTCTCAGGCCAAGGAAAAATAGCAATATAAGCACTACAAGAATAACACCTGAGATTATACTATTCTCCAAGTTGGATACTTCATTTCTAGTATATACACTTTGATCATTAAATAAGCTGATTTTAAGATTGTCAGGAAGGATTTTTCTAGCATCATCAACTACTAATTTGATCTCATCGGCTGCGGACAAGAGGTTTTGCCCTCTTCTTTTAATTACATCTAGAGATATAACGGGCAATTTATCGGATCTTGCATAAGTAGTCCGTTCTTTGAAAGTATATCTGACATCTGCAATTTCTTTAAGTAATATCGGTCTTTGATTTTCACTTTTTACAATAGTATTGGCTAATTCTTCTTGATTATTAAACTGTCCCACGATTCTTATGGCTCGTCGAAATCCACTATTGACAAGTTCACCACCTGACATGGTCAAGTTTTCTGAAGTAATGGCATTTTCTATATCTTGAAATGAGACCTTTAACGATTGCATTTTATTGAGATCGATATTAACCTGCATTTCTCTTTCGAGCGCACCTTTGAGATCTACTTTATTGATCTGTTTAATGTTCTCGATTTTGTCTTCTAAGTATTCTGCATATTCTCTTAATTCATCCGGGCCATAGTCACCAGAAACATTCACCGTTACAATAGGAATATCAGAAAAATTTATTTCTAATACTTGGGGATCTTGATCCAAATCATTTGGAAGATCAGACTTAGCTTTGTCGATAGCATCTTTGACTTTACGTACGGCTACATCTATCTCAATGTCAGAACCAAATTCAGCAATGATGACTGAAAAATCTTGAATTGATGTAGAATTTACTTTTTTTAGTCCAGCAATGGACTCTATCTCTTTTTCGAGCGGTCTACTGATGAGATTTTCGACTTCTTCCGCGGAATTACCAAAATATGGAGTGTTTATAAATACAGTAGGCATAGACGCCTCAGGATATTGCTCCTTAGGCATGTTTTGATAAGATTGAACCCCAAACAACATTATCATAAATGTCACTAAAAAAATACTGGTAGCATTATCTACTGCAAATGAACTTAATCTAAATTGTCTCAAATTATTATCCATAATATTGACTTTTTTGGCGTTTGAGTGTTGTATTAGTTATTGTTAGTAGGAGCTGTAATCACAGGGTCGTCTTTAGAGACACTTCTAGCACCTTCTATGATGATTTCGTCTCCAGCCACTAGTCCTTTTGTTACTATAGTATTGTTAATGTAGCTTTCGCCAATCGATATATGTTTTCTAATTGCTTTTCTTGTTCCGTTTTGGTCAGAGACTGCATATACATATTTTCGACCATCTACTTCTTCTAGTATCACATTGAGAGGAATAGTAATTACATCCTTTTGTGAATAATCCTTGAATTTCAATTCTGTCAATAAATTTGGCTTCAATGTGCCGTTGGAATTATTAATTTCTACTTCTACTTTAAAGGTCCTGTTGGATGCATCAATCGTCCTACCGATCATAGTCACTCTTTTTTTGAAAGTCAGGTCCAATGCTGGTATGTATACTTCAACATTATCTCCTTTTTTGATATTACCAATAAATGTCTCTGGAACGTCAGCCACAATTTTGAGGTTCTTTGTATTTAAGATCTGGACGATTGGTGATCCCGGACTTGCCATCTCACCGCTTTTAAGTATTTCCATGTTTATAACCCCAGATATAGGAGCATACACCTTAGATTTTGCCAATTGGCTATTGATAGTAGCAATAGTTTTTTCCAACCTTTCTACATTGTTTTTGGCTTGTAAAAACTGAATTTCTGTTCCTATTTTTTGCTCCCAAAGTCTTTCTTGTCTGCTATATACATCTTTTGCTAAATCTAGACTTGTCTGAATTTCTGCCGATTGGTTTTTCAAATTCTGCATGTCCACTGTCGCTATTAATTGACCTCTTTTTACATCTTGACCTTCTTTTACAGTTACTGATGTCAGCCTCCCTCCAGTCTCACTACTCACGTAAATTACTTCATCACTTTGAACGGATGCTTGGACAGTTGTAAATCTTTCAAAATCTTCGTTTTGTAATATTATAGAAGTAACCAATATGGGAGCCTTTTCCTTTCTTGGTTCCAATTCTAATATTCTGTCATTCAATTTTACAATTTCTTTTTCAAGAGTTTTCACTTCCGCTTTTTTAGATTTCACTTCCGCTTTTACCGCGATTACATCTTCCATGTCAAGCGCTTTTTGTCCACAGCTGATTGCCAAGATGGATAACATGAGTATTGGTATGATATTTTTCATCTTTTTATTTTTTTCTTAGAACTGAAACCTGTTCTTTTTGATTTTTAAGTGAGGGAATTATAAATTGCCAAGGGTAATATCTAGATCTACTTTAGCGGTGAGTAAATCGTACATAGCTGTTATGACTTCCGATTGTGCTTGATAAAGTATATTTTCTGCTTGAGTTACCTCCACACTAGATCCAACTCCTTCTTTGAATTTTATTTTTGTGCGATCATAGATACTTTCAGTAATAGTAAGAGCTTTCTGTCTGTTGGTAAGATTTCTTTTTGCATTTGACATGGACACCTGGGCATTTTTAGCTTGCAGCGTCATTCCTCTCGTAAATTCTGATTTTTGAAGATCGACTTTTTCTATATCAAGTTTTACTTTTTGGATTTTTGCACTTTTTTCTCCTCCATCATAGATAGGAACATTGATCTTCAGTCCCAATACACCCGTGGGTAAAAACCCTGTCTCATCTCCATTAAAAAGGTTAGTTCGCTGAAGTGATTGTTGAAAACTCGCAAAAGCTCCTACATTTGGCAAATAGCCAGCTTTGAATCTCTTGAGATTGAGATCATTTAAGTCTTGAGTAGTATTTAGTAATTGATATTCTGCTCTCAGATTTGGATCTATTTGTATGTTTTCGATTCCGTTTTCTGCATCGAACTTTAAAAGCAATTCATTTATATCTTCTTTCAACGTGATTTCGCCATCAAGAGGATAACCCATTTGAAATTTCAATAGATTCTTCGAAAGATCGATCAATCCTTCTATGTTTTCAACCTGTATATTGAGATTGTCATATGAAAGTTGCAATCGATCTACATCCAAGCTTTCCATAAACCCTGCATTATACATAGCTTTAACTTCTACTAGAGATTTCTCAAGAGTATTGATATTATCAAGCAATGTTTTCTTGTTTTCATCCGCTATTAGGATCGAGGTGTAAGCTTTAGTGATATTGGCTTTTATTTGATCAATGGTTGCATCTTTCTGCTTTTTTATCAATTCCCTATACAGTTTAGCTCCTTTCACTGCAAGTAAATATGAGCCATCAAAGACTAACATATTTGCACTTACGCCAACATTAAACTGTTGTGGCTGCACAAACCCCAATTCGAATGTTTCTACTGGACCTTGTGTGGTTGTTGGTAATCCTTCAGCTTCTAATATCCGAAAAACAGATGGGCTGATAAAATCATCAACTGGCTGTTTTGGCACATAGAAATAATAGCTATAATCAATAGCTCCATTTACCTGTGGCATTCCGATTGCTTTTAACTCCTTTATTTCTGATTCTGAATTGGCGATCTCTAGATCAGTCATTTTTATCGAATTTTGATTTTCGAGACCATAAGTTATAGCTTCATCAAGAGAGAAACTCTGTTGTCCTTGGACAAAACTTAATAGAGAAAGAAAGCAGAAAATCATAAGTGTGATTCTCATTTTATAGATGTTTTTAATTTTTTGAATTTTTATTTGGAGGTTTTTGGTTTAATTTCGGTTATTCGAGTTGTAAGTTTTGGGCTTTAATCCTACCCTGGTCATTCAGTAATCCTCTTACATGATAAGTGACAAGGGACTTGTACAAATCACTTCTGTCATATTTAGATAAAGGAAAAATACTTTCATCCGATAATGTTAGGATTTGACGGACATACATTTTAGATATAATGTCTGCATCAACATCATCACAATAAAATCCTTCTTCTTGTCCACGTTTTATATTTTCTACAACGGTATTCAATATAAAACCAAAGTGTTGATTTTCTACTCTTTCCCAGATCTGCGGATAGTACTTTTTTGTGTCAAACATCATAGATGGACTCATGTTTCTGAGAAATATGAGCACATGCTTTGCAACCTGTAACATTTCATCTATTGCATCTTCCGCTTCAGTTATTATTGAAGTTATTTCTGCTTCGTCTTTCATTATGTGATTTTCAATCACTTCATGAATAAGGCCCTTCTTGTTTTCGAAATATTGATATATGGTCTTTTTCGAAATACCTATCCCCCTTGATATATCATCCAAACTCACGCTTTTGATACCATATTTCATGATCAAGTCAAAAGTTTGCTCCAATATTTTTTGTTTCGTTTTCATATGTTCTAATAAGAACTAGATAAAATTGTATCAATTGATTTCTATTTATGGACGCAAATGTACAATATAATAACTCAGGAAACTTTAAAAGAGTTTAAAGTTTCCGTGGTTTTCTACGAACCGTATAGATTATGGGTTGATATGCTTATTTCGGTGGATGAATTGTGCTAAAACCAAGACATTCTGTTAAATCAATCTCAATAAATCTGGTATTTACTTCTTCATTACGACAGGTAGACATTCAAATAGGTGCAATGTTTGGAATTAGTTAGGAAAAAAAATAAATTGCGTATTACATTTGAGTGGGAAAGAAAATGGTTATTTAGAATGTCTAATACTTTATTTTTTTTACTTTCACTTCTTAATAGAATGATTACTCAACTATTTTAGATTAAAATTCAAATTTATTAACTTGTAAAAACAATATTAATGAAAACAAGATTTACACAAATTTTTATTATGGCCTTCTTAATGATGGGCCTTTTTACTGCTACTCAAGCACAAACCTATGTTAATGCGGCAGCTACCGGAGCGAACGATGGTTCATCATGGGCTGATGCACACACTGAATTATCAGCGGCTATTGCTGGTGCAAGTAGTGATGTATGGATTGCTGCAGGAACATACAAACCTACTGGTGCTGACGCAACTGCGACTTTTTTAATTATGAGTCCTTTAAATATATATGGGGGATTTGCTGGAACAGAGGCTACATTAGCTGATAGAGTTGCTGGTAACATTACTACATTGTCAGGGGATATCGCCGGAGATGATACAGATAATGTATTCACTGCAAATAGAGAAGATAATGTTTTTCACGTTATATCTATCGATGTAGGAGCTACCGATAAAGTAATATTAGACGGACTTACTATATCTGGTGGAGTAACATCTGATGATACGGGTCCAGATGATTCTTACTTTTGGGCAGGCGGTGGAGTTTATTCCACAAGTACTGTAGAAGTAAATAACTGTAACTTCAATAATAATTATGCACCAAGTGGTGCAGGTATTTATTTGCTTGAGAATGCAGGTGGTACTATACTTAGCAATTGCATTTTCGAGAAAAACTTTGCAGATTCTCAATCAGGTGGAGCAATGGCTAACAGTATTGATGGATTTACAGTTACAGGCTGTGACTTCAGAGACAATATAGTAGGTAGAGGTGCTTTATACCCATTAAGAATTACTGGTCTTATGGTTGATGACTGTACTTTCACTAATAATGTGAATGCAGGTGGATTTGGTGCAGCTATGTTTATATGGTCTAGTTATGGCACGCTTCAAAATTCTACATTCACTGGAAATACCGCAGGAAATGCTGCAGGTATTTACTGTGACGGAAGGGAAACACCAGCTGGAATTAGTCATATTACATTTGATAATTTGACATTTGATGCTAACATTAGTTTGAGTAATCAAGCTGGAGGTATTCAGACTTTTAACTCAAGTCATACTATGAATAACTGTACATTTATTAATAATGAGTCAACATCAATTGGTGCTGCACATTTAGATGGTGGTGAAAACCAAGTAACTGTTAGTACTAATAATACTTTTAGAGACAATTCATCAATGTTTGGCGGAGCTCAAGCATTTTTTGGAGACCAATCTCAAAATATGGTGACTGGTAATGTTTACGAAAGTAATAATGCAGCTACAAGTGGTGGTGCAATCATTAATGCATTCGGACCTAATGTAACTGTAAATAATTGCTTGTTCGAAGACAACGTTTCCGATGCTGGTTCTGGAGGAGCAATTTATTGTCAAAATGATACAACATCTCTTGTCATAAATGAAAGTCAATTTGTTGGTAATACTTCAAATGGTGGTGCTGGAGTAATCGGAATGGGAGGACCTGCGCCGCTTACTGTTACAAAAAGTTGGTTTAATGGTAACACTGGTGATTTTGGTGGAGCTATTAGTGGAAATGAAAAATCAGATGGAGAATTTGGAGAAGCTAAGATAATTTTAGATCAATGTATCTTTAGAGAAAATTTTGCTCTTACTCAAGGAGGAGGTCTTAGTTTGATCGATTTCGATACGGATATCATAAACTGTGAATTTTCAGCAAATACTAATCTTGGAGAAGGCGCAGGAGGTGCAATGTCACTAAATTCAACTGATACTAGTACTGTAGAAGTAAATATCATACATACTACAATCGTAAATAATTTTGGAGCGATCGGATCTGCTATTGGTGCGTTTACTGGAGAAAATGATTCTAAGTTGAATGTTAAATTAACGAATTCTATCTTAGCTAATCCTGAAGGTATCAATTATGAAGTAGAAGCTGGAACTCCTAAGTTCTCTTCTAACGGTGGTAACATCTCTACAGATGCATCAACAGCTGGCGCTTTCACTAACATTAATGATATGAATGACGTTGATTCTGAGGAAATATTCGAAAGTATTGATGATTTTGAGTATTTTCCATCTGTAGGATCAGTTGCAATAGACAATGGTGTAGTTGCTGGTGTTACTGTGGATATCAATGGTAATACTAGAATTGGTCTACCTGACGCAGGAGCGTTTGAATTGGTTCTAATTTCTACTGAAGAAGTGTTAGAAAATAATGGTCAATTGAGTATGACTCCTAATCCTGCAGCAACAGTAGCTACAATTACTGTTGATAATGCATGGAATGGTGCTGTAAACGTTACCGTGTCTGATATGACTGGTAGAGTAGTAGCTAATCAACTCGTAAACAAGTCAACTCAAAAGCAAGACTTTAACTTAAACGTTAGCGATTTAAGTGAAGGAAATTATATCCTTACTCTTAGAGCTGAAGATGCTGTTGTTTCAACACAATTCATCAAAATCTAAGATTTAGATTAATAAAGAATTTATGAGACCCAATGGCTTTTGATAGTCATTGGGTCTTTTTTTTTGGACTTTGCAAAGGATCACTAACTTCTTCCGAATTGACAATGTTTTTGTGACTATTGCTTTTTCACCAATTTCATTTGTCTTTCTGGTTTATGGAAAATTGTATCATTATTTCATAAATAGATAAAGCAACTTACTGTGTAGTTTCTGCAATATTTAGATGTAAAGTACTATAGCTAGCGAGTTACTGGCATATCATCGCAGATTATAGTGATATATCCTAGGATGCTACAATACTACAGATGGCTGTATACTACATCTTAATTCAGTACCAGCAGGAGAGTGTCATGTTTGGGTATGGTCCTAAAATGGAAAACAATACGTTATTGATCATTGATGGGGAAAGAACAGGATTCTCTACTTAGGCTCTTTCTGATGCAAATGGACAAGTAGGATTAGATATGGATAACTTAACAAGAGAATTGTACCTACTATAAAAGCTCTGACGGAGCGTTGATTATTAATCGGATACAAATAAATGGTACCTACAAAGTAAACAGGGTGATAGTGTGGCTCTATATTCATAGCTTACCAAGCAATCTGAGCTCGCTTTTTTAGTTTCGAAATAGTGAATTTGATAGTTGAAATTAAAAATTCAGGCTGATGGCTAAGTGGAGTACAATTTTTACTCTTCTATTTCATTAAAATAAGAACCAACTTTTACAACATCAGTTTCACCATCAATGGTAACAGCGTATACAAATCCAGGAAGAACACTTTGTCCCCCAATATTCCCATTTCTATCTAGAGCAATAAGGCCCATTTGTTGGTCGTTTTTCGACCCTTTGATCTTATCGGCTACTCTTTTTACAGCTTTTTTGCATGCTTCGGTAGGTGAATCGCCAGATCTCATAAATTCCACCACCAAAAAACAAGATAAATTTTTCATCATTATTTCTCCCATTCCAGTTGCAGTACAAGCTCCGGTTTCACCATCTACATATAGTCCAGCTCCTATGATAGGCGAATCTCCAACTCTGCCTTGCATCTTGTATGCCAATCCGCTAGTGCTACATCCACCTCCTAGCTTTCCCCCGTGAATGCCGATCATGCCAATTGTATCATGTTGTTCGATATTAGGAATAGGTTGATATTTACTTTCTACTTTCCATTCCTCTAGTGCCTTAGCTGCTGCTTCAGTGAGAAGATTGGTTTTAGGATGCCCTCTTTCAAGTGCAAATTTAGTTGCTCCCTCTCCCGCAAGTAATACGTGAGGGGTGTGATACATTACATCACGAGCTACTTGGATCGGATGTTCTATATCTTTCATAAAACAAACACCTCCAGCATTTCCTTGATGATCCATAATACATGAATCCAGCGTGACATCTCCTTCTCTGTCTGGTCTGCCACCTTTACCAACTGACATATCCTCTATATCAGATTCGACATGAGAAATACCCTCAACTATAGAGTCAATAATATTTTTTCCACCCTTTGCTGCCTCAGCTGCGAGATTATTTGCTTTCTGATTATTCCATGTACTTATGATTACAGTTTTGCCTATATTTGAAACGGGTGCGGGAGCACATCCAGCAACTTTTGCGGTAGAGACTATTATTGCAGGTGCTGCTAGATAAGCGGGAAATAATTTAAGTAGTCTACGTCGTTTTATGGTATTACTCATACTTTATTTAATATTGCAATTGAGTACTAGTATAGATGTTTATTGTCAACTACATCTAATTTTTTAATTTTATCTTAAACCAGAATAATCTCATTTGAATAAGTTTACTCTATTATTACTCAATATATGTTTCAAAGTGTTCCAAATTATACCAGTTTCTGTATCACTTATGATCACCAAATTTATTTTAGTCCTTGTTGGTTATCGGAAGCAAGTTATCAATAATAATTATAATAACACAAACGTAGATAAGTATCATACTTCTGAATTTAACAATTTTTACAAATCAAATATTCGATTTGTAGCAAGAGTTATAGTCGAATCATTAAGCTCACTGTCTGCTAAAAGACAAAAACGACTTCAGTTTATAAATATCTCTGAACTTGAAACTCAATGTAAAAAGAACAAAGGATTGATACTACTTGCATCTCACTATGGGAATTGGGAGCTGGCATGTACCATCCTACCAAAACAGACAGATTTACCCTGTTATGGTGTGTACAAGCCATTGAAGAATAAAACGGTAGACCAATTTATGTTAGAAAGGCGATCAAAATATGGACTTAATCTTATTCCTATGAATAAAATAGGAAGGACAATAGTGGAAAATAAAAGCAAAGGAATAGAAGCGGTTTATATATTAATTGCAGATCAAAACCCTAATTCAAAGAACAGCATTGTTTGGGCTCATTTTT
The DNA here is from genome assembly GCA_963975265.1 of uncultured Saprospirales bacterium. GTDB lineage: Bacteria > Bacteroidota > Bacteroidia > Chitinophagales > Saprospiraceae > CAJXUU01. The sequence goes on along the minus strand of CAXBGT010000049.1, from coordinate 2,452 downwards.
TAGGCGTAAAAACGGCCTTTTATAATGGGCCAATTAAGCTATTTCAAAAATATGGATATAGTGTGGCATATATGGAAGTAGAAGTCGGAAGTAAATTATTCGAATATCATGTGAATATGAATACAGATATAGACGCAGGGGAAAACGGTGCAAACCTAGTAAATTCTTACAGTAAAATTTTAGAATCACAAATACAAGTGGCTCCTCAATATTGGCTTTGGTCTCATAAAAGATGGAAACGTACGTTCTAGGAAAAATGACCTTCATCGACAAATAACGGCCTCCACTCTAATAATTCACATTCGTAATAGAAGATTTACTACTTTAGATTCGTGAATTCAATTGAAAACGTAAAAATAGCACTCGACTCTATTAAGGATAACTTTCTTAGGTCACTTCTTACCCTTCTGATTATAGCTGTTGGTATAGCTTGCCTCGTAGGGATGCTAACAGCAATCGACAGCTTGTTGTTTTCTATGAGTGATAATTTTAATCGACTTGGTGCCAATTCATTCAGTTTTAGACCAACCAGCGAGACCATAAAATCGAATAACGGAGGCAGACAGAGAAAACAGGGTGATCCTATTGTTTTTGATGATGCAAAGGAATTTAAAGATGCATTTCAATTTGCTGGAGTTGATATATCTATTGATACCTATTGTTCAGGCAATGCCACAATCAAATATGGTGAAGAGGAATCGAATCCAACTGTTTCCATCAGAGGAATAGATGAATCATATTTCAGCACATCTGCATTCGAAATCCAAGAAGGGAGAAATTTTACAAGGACTGAGGTTTACTCAGGAGGCAATCGTGCGATCGTAGGGAGCGATATTATAAAATTGCTGTTCAATAAAAAACATGAGAAAGCGATCGGTCAAAGTATTTCTGTAAATGGATCAAAGTATAGAGTTATAGGAACACTAAAGCAAAAAGGTAATAGCTCTGGCAGTGGAGATGATAGGCGGGTTTACATACCTCTTATGAATGCTAAAAAGATCTATGGTACTTCAAATAAAAGCTACAATTTGACCGTCGCTGTTAATAATTCAGCAGATATAAACGATATTATATCAAATTCAATAGGAGTGATGCGTAATGTAAGACATCTTAAGGCTGCACAAAAAAATGATTTCGAGATAAGGAAGAGTGATTCCATTTTGGAAAAACTCAAGGAAATGACCTCGACATTAAGACTAGCTACTATTGTAATTGCCTCTCTTACATTGTTAGGTGCAGCTATTGGACTTATGAATATTATGTTAGTATCTGTTACAGAACGTACAGCTGAAATAGGTGTAAGGAAAGCTTTAGGTGCAACGAGATCAAACGTATTGATACAGTTTATTACTGAAGCTATTGTTATCTGTATTCTTGGAGGTTTGGTAGGAATTGTATTTGGAATCTTGATTGGTTATGGAGTGTCGGCGGCCACCGAAGGCATCTTCGTTGTGCCATGGAGATGGATGATACTAGGTATTATTGTTTGTGTCGTTGTTGGGATGATTTCTGGTATTTATCCGGCATTAAAAGCATCAAGACTTGATCCGATTGAGTCATTGAGATATGAGTAAAGATTGCTTGTAAGTAAAAAAGGCAGATGAAGTTTTATGAAGCATCGGATTTTGGACTTAGAGTAATCACGGCTGTGTATGTATGTGAGACTAACCGTAATCTAAAGATCAGATTAATTCCAATGTGCCATATAGGTGAAAGTGAATACTTTGAAAAGGTTCGTAATTATATCCTTTCTTGCGACCAAGTATTATTTGAAGGGAATAAGTTTAGATCAGGCAAAATAAACTTAAAAAACAGAGAAAGACTTGCCTACAAATTGAACTTGGAAGTACAACCGAAATTCCATAAACAAGGAATAAAAGACAAATTCATTCATGCCGATTTGGATGAAGAATTAGGCTTAATAGAATGGAATAAACTTTCTCGATTGGATAAAATTAAATATAACTATGTTTACCCAATATGGACCTTTTTCCAAGATAGAAATCTTACAAGACCCAAGTTTGTTAAATACTTCATGAAATCGAATGAAGATTTAGAGCGAATATATGGTCCTCTATTTGACGAAAAAGAAAGAATAAAAGACTTTGTATATAAATCTCGCGATACGATTGTATTTGATAAAATAGATAGACAATTGGAGAGAATGTACGATAAAGAGTTCACTTTAGGCATCATATATGGAGCGGGGCATATGAAAGCTATTTCGAATTATATGAAAAGCAAGCATAATTTTAAATATCTAAATGCTGAATTTATTGAAGTATTTAAGACGTAGGACATCAGCGAGCAAGACTGTCCATGACAAAAGATCCACATGCAAGGGATACAAAGAATCCTCAGATAATACGCAGCAAAGCTAGGTTTCATTTCCTTTTTACTTTTAATACTTAAATTCTCCGATGCTTGCGTCGGGGTCATAAAAAAGATGTTT
>CAXBGT010000048.1:0-28508 GCA_963975265.1 uncultured Saprospirales bacterium | reverse complement strand
CTTTCACTTCTATAACACTATCAATGGATAGAAGAGCATCTTTTAGATATTGTCCGATGGTGTTTACATTGGTTAGGATATCTTCGGATTCTATAACTTCTAATACTGCATTACACGCCGTGCACGCCAGATGGTTTCCGCCAAAAGTGGTCCCAAGCATCCCCGGCCACGAATCGATAAATCCTTTTCGAGTCATCACGCCTGCTATTGGGAACCCATTGCCCATTCCTTTTGCTATGGTTATAATGTCAGGTTGGACTCCAGATTTCTGAAAGGCGAAAAAATCTCCCGATCGACAAAATCCACTTTGTATCTCATCTGCAATGAAGGTCGTATTGGTTTGGATGCAGATCAATTCGATCTCTTTGAGAAAATCGTCAGTCGCCTCGTCTAATCCGCCCACACCTTGGATGCATTCTATAATAACAGCTGCATATGTATGAGTTGATAGACTTTTTTTCAATGCTTCGCTATCATTCATTTCTATAAATGTAGTTTCGAATCTGGTATTTATTGGGGCTTTTATTTTTTGATTGTCAGTAACATTAACTGCTGCAGATGTCCGACCATGGAAGCAGTTCTTGATAGATAGAACCTTATTTCTTTCGGTCTTAAAAGAAGCCAATTTCAGTGCATTTTCTACAGCCTCAGCACCAGAATTGCAAAGGAATAATTCGTAGTCTACACAACCAGATAATTTGCCTAGATGATCAGCTAATTGTACTTGCAATTGATTTTTGACAGAATTAGAATAAAAAATCATCTTGTCTATCTGTCGTTTCATCTGTGATACAAAATATGGGTGACTATGACCAATACTTATCACGGCATGCCCACCGTAAAAGTCTAAATATTCTGTACCATCGGCGGTATAGACTTTGCAACCTTTGGCTTTGATGGGTTCTACATTGAATAAGCTATATACTTCTTGTAATTTCATAATTCTAGTTATTTAGAAAGCACTAGGCTTTAGGTTTAGACCTGTATCTTCTTCAAAACCTTGATTGATATTCATGTTTTGTACCGCTTGGCCTGCTGCTCCTTTTAGTAGATTATCTATGGCACAGGTGATTAATACTTTATTGTCAATTTTTTGAACACTGATTAGTGCATTGTTCGTATTGACGACTTGCTTCATATCTATGGCTTCATTGCTGATATGAACAAATGGCTCGTGGTCATACATTTTTGCATATAATTCATTCAGTTCATCGATGGATTTGTCGGTTTTAGTATATGCACTGACTAGGATTCCTCTTGTGAAATTTCCTCTCATGGGTATAAAATTTACTTCACCTCGATAGTCAGATATGTGCGCATCTATTAGCTGCTTTACTTCCGATAGATGTTGATGGGTGAATGCTTTGTACACAGAAATATTGCTTTCTCTCCAGCTGAAATGTGTGGTGTCTAGACTGGAAAATCCAGCACCTGTGGATCCTGTCATTCCTTGTATATGGATATCATCTACCAGTATACCACTTTCGGCCAATGGATATATGGCAAGTTGAATAGCATTGGCAAAGCAACCAGTATTTGCTATTCTATTTGTGGATTTGATAAGAGACTTGTTCCATTCTGGGAGGCCGTACACAAATTCGTTCTCATCAGATATCATTCTAAAATCCCTAGACATATCTATCACCACTGTATCATCAGTCACCTCCAATTGTTCGACAAATTTCTTGGACTGACCATGGCCTTTACTAATAAATAGTACATCCGCATCTCTATCATAATCACTACTAAAGATCAAGTCTGAATGATATAAATCACGATGAACAGCTCCAATCTTTTTGCTAGCTTGGCTATTGCTTTGTACTCCGAGAGTAGCGACATTAGGATGGTGAGCTAGTAATCGTATCAATTCACCACCTACAAAACCTGCGGCTCCAATTATATTTACTTTTATCTTTTTCATCTTCTATTTTTTGTGGTTGTGGACACTATAATATATTGCCATCTGATTGCTCAATATTTTTGTAAATCCTCTAGCATCGGCACCTGTCCATGCTTTATTTTCTTCGCCATATGCTCCGAATTTCGAAATCATCAAGTCATTGTCAGATATCACACCATTCAAGACAAATCGATATTCAAGCAATTTGATGATCACTTTGCCAGTGACATTTTGTTGTGTATCAGTAAGGAATGACTCAATATTTCTCATCAATGGATCTAGATATTGCGCTTCGTGAAGCATCATACCGTACCAGTCAGATAGTTGTTTTTTCCAGTGGATCTGCCACTTGGTGAGCGTATGCTTTTCTAACAATTCATGGGCATTGATCAAGATTAGTGGTGCCGCAGCTTCGAATCCGACTCTTCCTTTTATACCCAATATAGTGTCACCTACATGTATATCTCGGCCAATGCCATATGCTCCTGCTTTCGCGTCCAATGCTCTGATTAGTGCGATAGGAGAGTCAAATAGATTGTCATTTATCGCAACTGGAATTCCTTGATCAAAAGTGATGGTTACCTCTTCGGCTTCACTCTTGGTTTTCATTGTCGGATACGCCTCTTCGGGTAAGGTGAGATTCGAAGTCAGTGTCTCAGCTCCTCCGACACTTGTGCCCCATATGCCTTTATTGATAGAATATTTCTTCTGTATCTGCGTCCATTCGAAGCCCTTGCTTTGAAGATAGGCCAGTTCTGCATCTCTTGATAATGTCTGATCTCTGATGGGTGTGATTATTTCAATCTGAGCCGCCAATGATTGAAATAATATGTCAAATCTGATTTGATCATTTCCAGCGCCAGTGCTGCCATGAGCAAAATAGTTTATCTCATGATCAATACAATATTGAAGCAATGCCAAACCCTGAAATGGACGCTCGGAAGAGACACTTAGTGGATAAGTATTATTTCTAAGCACATTTCCAAAGAGGAGGAATTTCACACATTTATCCCAGTATTCTGTTTCAATATTGATGGATTCAAATTTTACAGCTCCCAGCTGCATGGCCCTAGCTTCTATCTCTTGTAGTTCCTTCTTTGTAAATCCGCCTGTATTGACATTTATCGCATGGATATCGTATCCGGCATCTTTCAAATATGGAATGCAGTATGATGTATCTAGACCACCGCTGTAAGCGAGAGTCAGTTGTTTATTTTTTGTTTTCATTGATGATAAGGTTAGTTAGATTGATTTTCATTTCTTCTGCTGAAAGGGCTAGCATTCCAGTGCACAGGCACATTTTTCGATCATTTCGTAGAAGGATGTCATAGTTTTTGCAACTTATACAACCATCCCAAAATTTGATATCCAAAGTTAATTTGGCAAATGACACGGGAATATAGCCCAGATCAGAATTGATTTTCATCACTACATCACTAGTCGTTATTCCGAATATTTTGGAAAATGGATATCGTTTGCGAGCAAGATTCACTGCTGCGGTTTTGATCTCTTTTGCAAGGCCATTTCCTCTATATGTCTTGCCTATGATGAGCCCAGAATTGGAAACATATTTTGCACCTTCAAAAGTCTCGACGTAGCAAAACCCTAAGATGGTTTCACCTTTGATGGCAATGACAGCATTCCCGGAAATTATTTTTTGAGAGATGTATTCTTCCGTTCTTAGTGCGATGCCTGTCCCTCTTTCTTTCGAGGATATGATATACCAATCACATATCAATGATGCATAGGTAGCATCATCGGATGTAGCGGTTCTAATTATTACTTCCATAATAACAGAATTATAAAATGATTGAAAACGAAACTGAGATTGATCTCAATAACGAAGAAGAAAGTGTCCTGAATCCATGAAATACAATTCTAAATTCTTGGAATCTGAAAGCCTTTCTATTATATTAATATGTGAAAATGATGAAGACGCGAGTTGTAGGACATCACCCTACGGCATATAACTATTTAGACCCAAGTGGGTCTTGTTCTCCTTGGAGTAAGTCTTGCAGAAGCAGACGGTAGAGTGTTATATGTTATGGTTAAAATCACTATACAAATGTGAATATAAATATTCAACTTAGCAAATAATGCTCTTGAATTTATCAAGTATAATTAAATGCAAAACATTATACTGCCGTCTGATATTTTATATTATAAATAATGGGAAATAAAAGGAAATTATAATCGTTTTGAGAATTAATTTATTTTACGCTGGATATTGATTTATTGCAATTTTGAGACACTCCATAGCTTTATTTAGGTCGTTGCTGTTCAAAATATATGCAATTCTGACCTGTTTTTGTCCAAGTCCTTTATTAAAATAAAAACCATTTGCTGGAGCTAGCATTACTGTATTTCCATTGTGCACAAAATCTGTAAGCATCCATTTGCAAAATTGCTCAGCATCTGAAACAGGTAATTTTACGATGTTATAAAATGCAGCCATGGGTTTATAAAAAGCAACTCCTGGTAATTGCTTCAGATTATTGTAGAGGACTTCTCTTCTGATTTTATATTCTTGTCTAGCCGCATCTATATATAGATCTGCATCATGGTAACATTCCAGCGCTAGTTGCTGACCAAAATATGGAGGACATAATCTTAGTTGGGCATATTTTGTTACCGCTTCGAGGAGAGGTTTGTTTTTTGTAATGAGATAACCCACTCTAGCACCACACGAACTAAACACCTTAGATATTGAGTCAATAACTATAACATGCTGCTCTATGCCTCTAAATGAAAGTACCGAAGTAAATGTCTGATCGTAGCAAAACTCTCGATACACTTCATCCACAATCAAGAACAAATCATGTTTCTTGATTATAGACATTAATACTTCTAATTGCTCAGCTGTATACATCTGCCCAGTTGGATTTCCAGGGTTACAAAGGAAGATGGCCTTGGTTTTGGAGGTAATTAGTTTTTCAAATTCGCCAGGTGCAGGCAATGCAAATTCTGTTTCTAAGTGAGTCGTCAGTGGAACGATATTGACATTTGCTAGATGAGCAAATCCCAAATAATTAGCATAAAAAGGCTCAGGAATTATAACTTCGTCGTCATTGTCACAAGTAGCCAATAAGGTAAATAGTATGGCCTCGGATGCACCCGTAGTGACATAAACATTTTCCATGGAGATCTTAGCATCAAACTTATCATAATATCGGGCAACCGTATCCCTCAGCACTGGTAATCCCTCTGATGGACCGTAACCCACTATCGGGTGATTGATATTTTTTATTCGCTCGAGGGCATGTTCTGGAGTATTAATATCAGGCTGTCCGATATTGAGATGGAAGATGTGTTTTCCTTCCTGTTTTGCTTTGTCAGCGTATGGCAATAGGCTCCTAATAGGCGAAGCACCTATGTCAAGAGCTCTGGTAGATGGTGTAAGCATGTTTGTAATAACTTTCTCTTAATCAAAAATCGGGTGCAAGTTAATTAAGAAAATTATATTGGTTACATGAATTCATAAGTAAATAGGGCTTCTAGTTTTAACTCTACATTCTAATCTAATATTCATAGATATAGTAAATGCCAATCAACTTTCAAGTGGACCGGCATTTACTATACCTAATAGTAATTAGGTTATACATGATTAAAGCTTAAGTTGCTTTTGGATTACCTAGCAAAAGCCGTAGCTCTTTTCTCTCGGATTACAGTCACTTTTACTTGACCAGGATATTGCATTTCATCTTGGATTTTCTGAGAAATCATAAATGCTAAATCATCTGCATAAGAATCAGATACTTTTTCAGATTCTACGATTACTCTCAGTTCTCTACCCGCTTGCATGGCATAAGCTTTCTGTACTCCGTCGTGTCCCATTGCGATATCTTCTAACTCGGTAATACGCTTCATGTAACTTTCTAGGATTTCTCTTCTTGCTCCTGGTCTAGCACCAGATATTGCATCACCAGCTTGTACGATAGGAGAGATAATATTATTCATTTCCATTTCGTCGTGGTGAGCACCTACTGCATTTTGGACAACCTCATGTTCATTATGTTTCTTACAGATCTCCATTCCGAGAAGTGCGTGTGATAATTCAGAATCCTCTTCTGCAACTTTCCCTATATCATGAAGTAACCCAGCCCGTTTTGCCATCTTTACCTGCTTAGGAGTTAACCCTAATTCTGATGCCATTGCAGCACAAAGATTTGCAGTTTCGACAGAGTGCTTCAATAGATTCTGACCATAAGAAGATCTAAATCTCATACGACCAACCATCTTTACTAAGTATGGGTGTAGTCCATGAATATCGAGATCTATTACTGTTCTTTCTCCAATTTCTACGATCTGTTCGTCAAGTTGTTTTCTTGTCTTCTCGACTGTTTCTTCGATTTTTGCTGGGTGGATTCTACCATCCGCTACCAATCTCTTAAGTGACAGTCTACATACTTCTCTTCTGATAGGATCAAAACTAGAAATGATAATTGCTTCTGGAGTATCATCTACTACTATTTCAGCTCCTGTTGCAGCCTCTAGTGCACGAATATTTCTACCTTCCCTACCAATGATTTGACCTTTGATGTCATCGCTTTCAAGATTAAATACTGACACTGTATTTTCAATCGTATACTCAGCACACATTCTCTGTATTGACTGAATGACAATCTTTTTGGCTTCTTTATTTGCATTGGCTTTTGCCATGGCTACAGCTTCTTTTTCGATAGCCATTGCCTCAGTTGCTGATTTTGCTCTTACAGCATCTAGCAGTTGCTCCTTAGCTTCTGATTCTGTTAACTTCGCTATCGTTTCTAGTTTTTTGATATGTACTTCATTGGCACTTTCAAGCTCTACCTTCTTTTTTGCAACGATAGATAATTGTTTATCTAGATTTTGACGGATCGTATTGATTTCAGATTCCTTACTCTCGATTTCTTCAACTTTTGCTTGGAAGTCTTTTTGCTTAGCATTTACATCTTTCTCTGTAGCCTTGAGGTTCATTTCTAATTCCTTCAACTCTACCTTGTGTTCAGATTTGTAAGTCTCGAATTCCGATTTGAATTTGTTGAATTTTTCTTTCGCTTCTAGAATCTTCTTTTGTTTGATTGATTCATTTTTTGCTTCTGCTCTAGAAACTATTTTTTCAGCCTTATTATCTGCTTCATCCAGTTTCCTTTTTGCTGTAAGTTCAGCTTCTTTCAAAGTAAGATCTGCCTTTTTATTGGCTTCATCAATTTTCCCATGTTGGGATTTTTTGATAAGTCCATTTGCTACTAAGAATCCTACGATAGCACCTACGACTAATATTATTACACCTATTCCTATATCCATTGTAATTTGTGTTTTATGGATGAATCCATGAATTTTCTGAATTCATCTATGATAAAATACCCAAAGGACTATGTCCAAAAAAATATATGAGAGAAATAATGAGAAAATAGCGATCTATATTGCAGATTCTATTAGTGAATTGAGATGGTCTAATTTTTCTGAAACAGCCTCTGTGACAGACTCTTCAGCATTATTAGTCGACATGATATTAGTAAGTAGCACCATTGATAAGTAATCCTGCATGTCTAAATTTTTATATGACATTTGGATTTTCATTATTTGATCGTTTATTTCCTTCTCTATGCCAGGGATTAACCTTGCTTCGGCTTCGGTAGCTTTTACAGGATACGATCTGCCGGCTATTACTACGGTCATTCGATTTGTACTTTTTTCCTGTTCTACCATCATGATACCAAAGGTGATTTATAAAATAATTATCAATTATGAACCTGCATCTAATCTTGATGCAGTCTTTTTATTGTTCTATCAATTCGATACAGTCATCTATCTCTTTTATATAGGACTTAATATCTTCTTTGATTTTATGATATTTTTCTTCTGACACTCCAGAAGGGGACTTACTACTATATTCTTCTATCTCTTCACTTTCTCTTTCTACTTCAACCTTATTGATTTCCAGTTTGAGTTTATTGTTTTCATTTTTTAATAGTTGATTATCTTGCAAGGCTTCATTCAGCTTTCTGAGAAGTGCTTTTACATTGCTATCCAGCGTGTCTAGTTTTTCATGTAAATCTTGCATAACTTCAAAGATAGCTTAAAATATTAAATGTCTCGTGTATCCTGATACATATTAAGTATTTCTTTTATATGATTATTGCAGTATTTACCTTTTAAGTTTGTTTTGTTGATGAGTATGTTTATAACTATCGATGTTCATCAATGATTTCTATTAAGACTTTTTTGCGCAACTGCATGTTGTATTTCTTCAAGCAATTCAGGAAATAGGTTTGGTTTGATATTTATCAAGAAAAAATGAACATCACATAGTCTAGATCACAGTCAAAATGATCGTATTCAAGTATTAGCATAATAGATCGTGAATAGATTCTTCAAGTAACGTAATCAGATAGAAATTTTACAATATGGCTAATCCACCAATTTCTTAGCAGCGCGCATAGGTACGCTAATGCATTTCTTCTCCATATAATCCATCATTTCGAGGAGAAGTGATTTTGCATTTGGGTCAAGTTCAGCGATTTTTTTGTGATAAACTTGTTCGATTGCACGTTCTTTAATCTGACGTATTTCGACAGGAACTGTATTGAGTGCTTTCTCGAGCTGTCGTTGCTGGAATTGATTGTTAAAGGCGAGTAGCTGATTCTTAAGTAATATCCGTGCTGCATGCACTTCTTTTTTTCTGAATTCTAAATTTGCAGTTGATAATGATCTTAATTGCTCTATATCGATATAGTCCATATCAAACCCATCTACGACATCTGCGGCAACATTATTTGGTACAGATAGATCAATGACTATCTTTTTAGAATTTTCTTTTTGTACTAAATTCCTATAAATCGGAGCGTCTATGATAGCTGACGTTGCAGCTGTACAAACAATCATCACGTCAAATCCTTTGTTATGTGTTGAGAGCTCACTCAAGTGATAAGCAGTACCATCAAGCAACTCAACTAAGTGAGCGGCATTATCAAGACTTCTGTTAAAAATACTGACATTAGAAAATTCATATTTTTTTAAAAACTTGGCAAACAGCGTGTTAGTTTCACCAGCTCCTACTATAAGGAATCTAGCATCTTTGTTCACATTTTTTGCAAGAAGTGATTGAACCGCAAGTGAAACAATTGATAAAGGCCTTTCTCCAATCTTAGTTTTATCATATACTTCTTTGGCAGCTTTGACCGTCGCATTTTCAAGCATTCTTAGATTATCTGCTATCAGACCAAATTTCAAACTTTGTTGATATGATTCTCTGAATTGGCGAAATATTTCTCTTTCACCAACCACCAATGAATCCATTGAGGATGCGACCTCAAACAAATGATTAACTGCCTTGCTGCCATGATATATGTCTACGAATTTACTGATTTTCTTAAGTTTATCTTCTTCCAGGTTTGGATTTACAAATTGGAAAAATGACTTTACATAATCAGCATCAAAATCTTCGTTGCTATAACATATGAAACTTACTCTATTACAAGTAGATAGGTAAATAATCTCCTCTAGATTCGTATTAGATTTAAGTTGATGTAACTTGTGAGAAAGGTCTTCTTTCCCTTCGTTTTGGATTACAAAATGCCCGATCTCATCCACATTAAGATTGTGGTGAGTTATAGTCAATATTTTGAAATTGTCAAGCATGTTCATATAACAACAAAAGTACCATTCATGTAATTTGATTTTGTCATTTGGGTGTAAAGATTAGAATTGTACTTGCCAAATCAGCTAAATAGACAATACTCTGCCATTGCTATGACAATTCAGAGTTCTATGTTTTAATCACCCCCCATAGGTAAGTGATTGCCCTCCCTATTAGGGCTATTCGATCACCTTTATAGATACAGTCTATATCACCTCCTCTAGCAGATATTTGTCTAGCAGACAAACTATTCTTCCGAAGCTGATGAGCCCAATATGGCACCATCAATGTATGAGCACTTCCAGTCACGGGGTCTTCATTCACTCCTGCATTGGGAAAGAAACATCTAGAAACAAAGTCTTTTTGATCCCCAGCTGCGGATAATAGTATCCCTCTAGAGTCAATTTCTGTCATTGCCTTTAAGTTGGGTCGAGCATCCATAACCGATTGCTCATTTTTTAATATTAATAGATAATCATCTTTGCCTTTAAAACATTCAATAGCATGCACATTCATTGCCTTTGCTATCTGATCAAAATCAACAATTCTGATTGGGTCATCACACGGAAAGTCCATCAAGTATCTTGATTCCTCTATCTTATGTACGGTAAGCCTTCCACTTTTGGTATGAAAATCTATTTGACCTACATCAAAAGTATATTCGGTAAAAAGAATATGAGCAGATGCTAAAGTAGCATGGCCACACAGAGCAACTTCTATAGTCGGTGTAAACCAACGAAGATCATAAGAGTCGTCTTCATTCTGTAACAAAAAGGCAGTCTCAGCAAGATTGTTTTCCATGGCAATATTCTGCATTGTTATATCGGATAGCCAATGATCTAAGACGCAAACTGCCGCAGGGTTGCCTCCATATAGCTTTGATGAGAATGCGTCTACTTGATATACTTTTTGATTCATGTACTTAATTTATTTTAATCCGAAATATGCATTCTTTAGTCGTGTATTACTAACAAATTTGGATGTGATCGCCTAATTTTAGTAAATAAAATTTAAAACCATAAATTATGTCAGGGTCAGGAACTACAATATCAATGATCAGAAGTATCGAAAGCAATGCTAAGCTTTTGAATAGAACAAATATGTTTGCTCAAATTAAAAGTATCAATAATAGATCTGGCCATAAATATACTTACATACCAATGTCAAAAGAAGCGCTGGCTTCTTTGAGGGCGGATGAGCGGAATCAAATAAAAAGTAACCTTCTGAAAAGTAGAATTATTGGGGTATTGGTTATGGTTCCTTGCTCCTTTGTTATTTTGGCTGGAATTTATATTCTGATTAATGCTCTGATTTAAGTGATAAATTTTCAGCGTTGGTTTGTGTACTTAAAACATTCTGAAGGTGATTATTGGAACTACCTTTCTTTTTATCTATCCTTGCATTACAACATCAAAACAATTTGGATAACAAATTACACTCAAAATTAACAACCAATATTGCAAATGAAACCATGCAATTGCTATCTGAAAAGGCTATTTATATGCCCGATCATGATATGTTAATTGTTTCTGATTTGCATTTTGGCAAAATTGAACACTTTCGTAAAAATGGTATCGGACTTCCAGTTAATGCAGCGAGAAAGGATATAAATAAACTCGAGAAACTGATTAAAGCCATCAATGCTAAAGACATTGTGTTCCTTGGTGACCTCTTTCATTCTGATTACAATAATGCCTGGCCCGCATTCAAAGAGATGTTGAGCCAATTTCCAAATAAAATTTTTCATCTCATTCTAGGAAATCATGATATCTTAGATGAGTCCCTGTATAATGGAATGGAACTCACATTCAAGATGGAAATAAGCAATCTAACACTTACTCACGAACCAATGGATGTCATTACCGAAGGAAAATATAATATATGTGGTCATATTCATCCTGGAGTAAAACTTAGAGGCAAAGGGAAACAGACGCTAAGGATTCCGTGTTTTTATTTTGGACAGCATACTGGGATATTACCGTCTTTTGGCACTTTTACTGGAACACATGTGATAAAGCCAGTTGAAGGGGATCGGATATTTGTGGTGAAGGATGATGTAGTACTAGAGGTGAACTGACGTTCAATTATCTCTCATCTTTCAGGGAATCTCAGTTGAAAGTATCGATGAAAGTTAAGTGAGTTAAGCAGCATGTATTGAACAGGCAAAAGTCACTTCTATGGTCCATAATTTTTCAAAATGGCAGGCACTGTGTCAATTACACAATCCATTAATATGCCCATAAGCTGGTTGATAACCTAAATCTGCACTTGTTCTCATGTCATTACAAGCCTTTTGATTCTCCTCTAGTTTTGCAAAAGCATTTGCTCTATTGAAGTAGGCTTCTGCAAAGTCTTTTTTAAGTTTGATTGCCTTACTAAAATCATCTAGCGCATTTTCATTTTGATCAATCTTAAGGTACATAATTCCTCTATTTACATATGATTCTGGATTTTTTTTATCGATACCTATGATATTAGAGTAGTCTTTAACTGCTTCTTCAAATTTCCCTAAATTGAAACTTGTTATTGCTTTGTTCTTAAGAGCACCCTTATGAGTTGGATCTATTTCTAGTGCACTTGCAAAGTCGGAATTGGCACCATTGGCATCATCAATACTCATTCTAGCGAACCCCCTGTAGTAGTACATTTCTGGGGCATTAGGCTTTTTTCTGATTGCAGAAGAAAAATCAGATATCGCAGCTTCATATTGTTCTAATTTTAGGTAAGCTTTACCTCTAGCTCTATGAGCTGGTAGATATCCCGCTCTATATTCTAGAGCGGAGGAGTAATCATTTACAGCATCATTGATCTGATCGATTCTTTGATAGCAGATACCTCTATTAAAGTAAGCACTTGCTTGCTCCGGCTTAAGATCTAAAGCTCTGCTGTAGTCTTCTATAGCCAACTCATAGTTTTCGACTTTGAGTTGGATGGTACCTCTGTTTATATATGCTTTGGTTAGCATTGGGTCCAATTGTATGGATCGAGTCAGTGAAGTGGAAGCTTTTTTATACTCTTTCATTTGCATATAAGCATATCCTTTGTACATATGCGCTTTAGCAAATTCTGGGTCTAGTGCGATAGTCTTATCAAAATCTCGGATTGCTCCTTCATAATCTTTTACATTGATCTTTGCACTTCCTCTATTATAGTAAGCTTTTGTATATTCCGGATTTACTTTTATAGCTTTACTGTAGTAAACAACAGCTTTTCTGTAATCTTTGGCTTTATAGTGTCCAATAGCTTCATTAAAATATTCGTACGCTTCGTTTGGATTATCGCTAGTTTGTGTCCATACGGAGATTGATGAAAATATAAATATTGTGGCTAAGATTAACTTTCTCATTATTTGAATTTTATGCAAGTACGCTGACCAACTATATAGACGTACTATACATATATGTCACCAATTATAAAATAGTGTAAATATCTAGAGGATCAAAAGTAATATTATGAAAATTGCAATTGTTATTCTACTTTAATTGTTAATTATTCATAATCGACTTCTGTAGTAACGTCTGTCAACATAAATTGAGTATGTTTGTTATACATTTATTAGTTCACATTTACGTTAAATCGAAATGGATTTGGACTATATGTGCAAGGAGAAATAAGTTTTTGATTCTTTAGGAATAGAATTAAATCTTGTAATTTACATACAAATCAAAACTGAGCGTTCTGAAAAAAGATCCAACTGCCGAATCACGTAAAAGGGATCATATTGATCTAGCATTCCGATCTCAAATGGATCATGATCTTCTGGATCGTAGATTTTATTACGAGCCTATCCTAAACGGACATCCAACTGAAGCGACTGATATTTCGATTGATTTATTGGGCAGAAAATTTCAAACCCCAATTTGGGTATCAAGCATGACAGGAGGTACAGAGTTGGCCAAATCTATCAATACCAACTTAGCCAAAGCATGTGGCGAATATGGCATGGGTATGGGGCTCGGTTCCTGCAGATCATTGCTGGAGAGTGATGACAGAATCCATGATTTTGATATGCGAACAATGTTGAATGATCAACCACTTTATTCTAATCTTGGAATTGCACAGATCGGAGAGTTGTTCGCATCTGGAAAAGAGACTCTCATCTTAGAATTAGTCAAAAAGTTACAAGCTGATGGTCTGATAATACATGTAAATCCACTTCAAGAGTGGCTGCAACCTGAAGGAGATATCTACTATGAGTCTCCTCTTGATCTGATCAAAAGGGTGATTGATTTAGATAACAACCTGAAAATAATAGTCAAAGAGGTAGGTCAAGGGATGGGGCCAAAATCACTCAGAGCATTATATGAATTGCCCATCCAAGCAATAGACTTTGCAGCGGGGGGAGGGACTAATTTTTCGAAGTTAGAACTGCAACGTGCCTCTGAAGAGCAAAAAGAAAAATATGCTGGATTGGCAAAAGTTGGGCATTCTGCGTTAGAAATGGTAGAAATGGTGAATGGTCTAAGGAATCTGCATGGAGATAACTTTCTATGTTCCGATACGATCATATCAGGAGGTGTTTCAGATTATCTAGATGGATACTACTTGACCCAAAAATTAAATGGTGCTGCAATATATGGACAAGCATCTGGTTTTTTGAAACATGCAATGGGAACCTATGAAAGTCTTCAGCAACATATAGAATCCCAAATCAGAGCATTACAAATGGCACATCAGTTTTTATCTATAAGATGACCACAGAACTAAGAATTACAACTACAAAATGAATAATAATAAAACCATAAGCGGATTCTCGAAACTGACAAAGTCGGAAAAACTCGATTGGATAGAACAACAGTTTTTTGACGGCGATTCTACACTGTCAGAAACGCTAAAACAATATTGGCATTGTGATAATGTAATGCAAGATATACTAGATGGATTTAGTGAGAATACAATAAGTAATTTTCCGATGCCATTTGGTGTGGCACCAAATTTCATGATTAATGGGAAACTCTATCTCGTACCTATGGTGATAGAAGAAAGTAGTGTAGTAGCGGCAGCCGCGGCGGCAGCGAAATTTTGGTTGTCAAGAGGTGGCTTCAAGACTGAAGTTATAGGAACTAAGAAAATTGGACAGTTGCATTTTAAGTTTACAGGAGAAAGTTCATTGCTTCAAAAGCTATTTCCACAAATAGAAATATATCTAAGTGAAGGAGTTAAGGAATTAACTAAAAATATGCGAAATCGCGGAGGTGGAATAGAAAGTCTTCAACTTATAGATTTTACAGATGAAGAGGAAAATTATTACCAAATAAGAGGAGAATTTGAGACTTGTGACTCCATGGGAGCAAATTTCATAAATTCTATCTTGGAGAGATTTGGTGAGTTGTTAAAAACTTTTGTCCTCAATCACAATGAGATAGTTGCTGATCATAAAGATGTACAAATTATCATGGCGATTCTTTCAAATTATACACCTGATTGTATGGTTCGCGCTAGTGTGTCTTGTAAGGTTGAAGAATTAGGAACATTTGCAGGTGGGATTGGAGCAAAAGAGTTTGTAGATAAATTTACAACGGCAGTAAAGATAGCCCACATAGATCCATATAGAGCAACAACACACAATAAAGGTATATTCAACGGGATTGATTCTGTCGTGCTAGCTACAGGAAATGACTTCAGAGCCATAGAATCTTGCGGTCATGCTTATGCTTCGAAAGATGGTAAATATAAAAGTTTAAGTTCTTGCGAAATCAAGGATGGTGAGTTTCGATTCTGGCTAGATCTGCCCTTGGCAGTAGGGACTGTTGGTGGATTAACAAAGCTACATCCTATGGCGAAGATATCTCACCAAATGCTAGGTAATCCTTCTGCAGAAGAATTGATGTGTATCATAACATCTGTAGGCCTGGCACAGAATTTTGCAGCGTTACGATCTTTGGTTACGACAGGAATTCAACAAGGTCATATGAAAATGCATCTTCAAAATATACTCATACATATGGGTGCAGGACCAAAGCAAATATTGGAAGCTAATAAATATTTCGAGGATAAAACTGTGTCTTTTAGTGCCGTACGATCATTTTTGGAACGCCCAGTGGTAAGTTCTTGATAGTTAATATCAAAAAAACATTAGTAGATTTGAAACTCCAACTTATAGTTTCTATGTTAGGGAACAATGAAAGTCAATACCAATTTTGACGATTTCTAAATTAAATAAATTAAAATTAAAATGGATTTAAGAGACTTATTCCAAGGTCAAATCAACGATGTATTAGTTGAGCAAATGGCAAACCAATTCGGAATTCAAGACAGAGAAAAAGCGGAGACTGCTGTAGAAGGTGGATTCACAACATTACTAAATGCAATCTCAAAGAATGTTTCATCTCCTTCTGGTGCTTCAGGTCTTGCAGGGGCTTTGGACAGAGATCATGATGGTAGTATCATGGATGATATCTCTGGGTTCTTAAGTGGAACACGTCAAGCTGATAATACCAGTATGATGAATGGTTCAGGTATATTAAAGCACCTTTTGGGTGGAAACCAGAATCAAATCGTAGAAATGTTAGGTCAAGCTACCGGATTACACAAATCTCAAGCAGGTCAGATGCTTATGTCACTAGCTCCTGTAGTAATGGGAATGTTAGGAAGACAGAAAAAAGTAAACAATCTAGACCAAAACTCTCTTGCCGAGTTAGTTACAAGAGGTACTGAAAACTTTAATAGACAATCTCCAACTAACACAAGTCTAATCACAAGATTCTTAGATAAGGATGGTGATGGTAGTGCAATGGATGATATTATGAGCATGGGTGCTAAAGCACTTTTTGGGAGTATGTTTAAAGGATAAAATACACGGATCTGGACAAAAGCTCTGATGTGGAAATATAGAAGCCAAAATGATGACGAGAGTTGTTATTTTGGCTTTTTTTGGTTGTAGTAAAAATCATGAGTCACTGTTGAAACTTAGTAACAAGTTGTTGATAGGATTGATTTCTTAGGAAAAACTGATGCTAGAGTAAAATTCTTATCTCTTGAACCTCTTATTGGCCCATTACCTAACTTTAATCTAAAAGATATTGATTGGGTAATAGTTGGAGCAGCAAGTGGTCACAGGCCTAGACTTACAGATGTGGATTGGGTATATAAATAGACCATAGTATAGTTTCATCACCTTCTTGGATAGGTGTTACGCTCATTCACACTCCCATTCCCACTCATCCAACGGCGCTTTCTCCGACTTCAGCGAAAAGTGCCACCATTCCGTTCGTATTCCTTTCATTCCATGGATATTCATGAGTTTGGTCAATATCTTTCTGTTTTTTAGTATGTCTTTCGGAAGAGCAGTATTTGTAGTATATGCTTCTTGTCCAAAGAAATCATACTCAGTACCCATTTCTAGTTCGTTACCATCTTTATCAATGAGTGTAATGTCAACAGCAAGTCCTCTATTGTGCATTGATCCCTTGTTTGGTGGAGTTACATATCTAGCATCTGGGACAATATTCCACAGTTTTTGTTGCGCAGGTCTAGGTCTATAACAATCAAATAGCTTAAGACTCATCCCATATCTCTTTTTGATATCTTTTTGAAGCGTCAATATCTTATTTGCCATCACAGGTCTTAGAAAACATCTGGGGCAAGGATATATCTGATTCTTGGTAAAGTTATTATCAGTGGCATATCTGATATCTAGAACTGCTCCACTCAGTTCTGTTATTTCCTTCCATTGGGTCGTGTCATAGTCAAATTTCATTGCTTCAGAAGGAGTTTCTTTTTCTGGGGTTGTTTCCATGATTAGAAGTTCATGTGCTACCTTCTCCTTCGAATTATTGCAACTATACAAAAAGGAAATACCAAGCAACAAAACCAAATTTATTGGCTGAAGTACTCTATTCATCATAGGATTAGATATTAGAATAATTGATTATAATTTATTTTTTCATTTGTTATGCATTGATAATGCACTAGTCATACAACATCAAAACAATACATATAACACATATTAGTAATGCAAAGTAAGTCTAAATATTAATTGGACACTATAACTCATATTAGACTTATTTTTAAGATATTCGCTCAGCCCTATGAGTTTTACGACTAATTGTAAAGACAAGTCCCCTGTCTGAAACATTTTTGATGTTTCACCAATTTTCATAAAACTATTTCAGGCCATTTCCAGAAGCCACAATAAATCAGGGGATACCCCCATTTTATTGAAATACATTAGAACATGCTGATAAAAAACAATTTACATATGTATATTTGATTTAATATGTTCAGTTTAATTAATTGTAATACCTAAACCATGAAAAGAATTTCTACAATTTTGAATAGCTCAATGATGCTGTTTTTTATGCTTTTTTCTATTAATATGGCTTACTCTTTGGAGGAGTGCGTAGATGTTGAGAGCAGTTTTACACTTTATTGCCCAGATAATATAACAGTATCTTGTGACGAAGAGATATGGGATTTATCTATCTATGGTAATGCTACTTATTACTATGGAGGTAACTGGTATGATGCTGGTACAGCATCTGTAAGTTATAATCTTAATTCTTGTAATGTAGGCTACATTGTAAGAACATGGTCTGTAGAGGATTATAATTGGAATATCCAAACATGTAGTCAAGTGATCACGGTAACTGGTGGATACAATTCATTTAACGAAAGTAATATCACATGGCCACAAGAAAATATTACGCTTGAAGGATGTTATCCTTCTACCCACCCAAGTCAACTGCCTCCAGGTTGGGGTTATCATACTTGGTATAATGGAAGTAGTACCTGTGGTAACAGTAATATTGGCGTAGCACATTCTGACCAAGTATATACAATTAGTGCAACTTGTAAGAAGATCGTAAGAAAATGGCAAGTAATTGATTGGTGCCAGTACAATCCGAATGGTGGCGGCGGTTACAATGGATATACTCCAGGAAAGTGGGTCTTCTACCAATTTATTAAAATATCAAAAGGTGATATTCCAGTATTGTATTGCCCTGAAGATATCACTGTAAATTCTAACAATTGCGTGGACAAGTATATCAATGTCGATCCTTTATGGGTTGATGGTGAAGCTTGTGGTGGAGATTTTACTATCACAAATGATTCTCCGTATGCGGATAACAATGGAGCAGATATCTCTGGTACATACCCAATCGGATGGCACTATGTGAAGTACACGGTAAAATTTGGCTGTGGAAAGAAAAAGACTTGTACGAGAAAAATAAAAGTAACGGATAAGAAACCACCAACACCGTACTGTTATGGTTCTATAGCAGTGTCGTTAATGGGTGTTGATGATGATGGAGATGGTGTATTTGAAGACGGAATGGTAGAGATCTGGGCGAAAGATCTAGATAAAGGAAGTACTGCTTCATGTAATGGTGGACCACTTAAATTTTCTTTCTCTTCTGATATTTATGACACATTCAAAACATTCACTTGTGCAGAAGTTGGAGAAAATGTAGTACAAATGTGGGTAACTGATTATGATGGAAATCAATCATACTGTTTAGTTACAATCCATGTACAAAACAATGGAGCTAATATTCCTAATTGTGAGCCAGCACCAAGTGATCATGATGGTGATGGAGTTATTGACGACGTTGATAACTGTCCATACGTACCTAATCCAGATCAAGAAGACGAAGACGAAGACGGAATTGGTGACGCATGTGAAGAAATGGACAATGACTTAGATGATGATGGTGTGCTTGATATAGATGATAACTGCCCAGAGACTCCTAATCCAGATCAAGAAGATGAAGATGGAGATGGCATTGGTGATGCTTGTGAAGAAGATACTGACCCTGACTCGCATTATTATGTAGGAGGAGCTGTCAGTACTGTCGCTGGAGAACCAATGGAAGGAGTAACTGTGACTATTAAAGACCTAGCACCTGACACAAGTTATATAGTGACATTAGACACAACTGTAGTAGCAAACATGGATAGTTTGTACAATGAATCAGATAGTAGCTATGTATATTTTATTGTTTTGGATACTACTGTGACCGCTAATATGGATACTGTAGTGAGTAACCTAATGTTGATGTCAAACACTGGAGCTTGGGGCAATTACAGATTTGCTGGATTTGCATATACAGGAAATGAATATAAATTATATTCTAATTATGGTGGAGTAGATTACACAAGTGGGATCAATAATGAAGATCTTAACTTCCTTATGAATTATGTTGTGGGAAATGCTGAATTCACAGATGCACACCAGAAATGGGCGGCAGATGTAGATCAAGACGGAGATGTAGACTTTGATGATTTAAAGCGTCTTTTAGAATTCCTTACAGGAGAAATTGATGACTTTGGTGTCGCAAGCGAATGGTTATTTGTTGATAATGCACAATTGGCAACGGCTACAGCGGAAGAGTTATTTGATAATCCCCAGACAATCATTGAGTTATTGATAGCAAACGATAATATAGATGACATTGATTTCATAGGAATCAGATTAGGTGATATCGTTATCGATCAGACTGGAGGACTGGTATCTGAAGAGGATATCGAGGCACTGGGAGCAATAATTGACGAAAATCCAACAGATTCAGAGTTCGAAATTAAAGTAAGAGAACTATTAACTTTTGTAGATATCACTGATGTGAAAGTATATCCTAATCCATTTAGTGGATCATTCCAAATGAGTTACCTAAGTGAAACAAATGCTAGCGTAACTATTGAACTGACTGATGTAAGTGGAAGAGTATTATACTCTAAATCTCATACAAATGCAAAAGGACAAAACAATACATCTGTATCATTAGATACTCCACATAATGGTATTCTGTTATATAGAATCATAAATGGAAATAATGTAAGATCAGGAAAGATAATTAGCTTATAGATTGAGTTAATTTATACACTCATCACCTTTAAGACGAAAAAGACCTTTTGAGCAATCAAAAGGTCTTTTTCTATTTTTATCTTCTATTAATCATATTATACAATAAAGTAGAGTTATTTGTGGAACAAATATCATTCCATTGACCAGGTTTTCCTAAAGGCTAATTTGATACTGCGAATCCGAGGACATCTTGGGAATTTTGAAAATCATTGGGCTCTAAGCCCTAATTGGTATAAGTTCTATCTATTGCCATTTCTGAAACTTTATCAAACCAAAACCTTGTAGATGAGCTCTGCTAGTATGTTCCTTCTATACAGATCTTAGGCTCAAATTGCATATATATATAGCATTATAGTGCACAAAGTTGTGAAGTATGTTATCGAGAACAGTGACCTTTATTTTTAGTTTATGTTAGATTTATTAACCAATAAATTGACGCAAAACGGTATCCATGTCCATAGTAACTATGCAACGTCTACCTGTTGGACTTTTATACGGAATTTCACAAGCAAACAGTTGATCGATCATCAACTTCATCTCTGGCACTTCCATTGATTTACCTCTTTTGATTGCAGCGGACACGGCTAGTGATCTAGCGAGATTTTCTTCCATTCCAAGCTGAAGTTCCATGTTAGACACATATTGATCTATCAATCGCTCCATCAATACAGTTGCATCCGCACTCCCAGTAAGTCCTGCTGGTATACCATGAATCAAGTATGTTTTTCCCCCAAAGTCTTCCACCTCAAATCCAAGCGCGTTGATTTTTGGTAAAATATCTTTCATAATAGCAGCTTTAGCATTATCAAGCTCTATCGTCCTAGGAAATAATTCCTTTTGAGTCAATCTCTGATGGCTGCTCAAACTAGCAAGATTATTCTCGTATAGTATACGTTCATGCGCAGCTTGCTGATCTATCAATAAAAATCCTGACTTGATATGCGAGAGAATATATGTGTTATGAATCTGATAAGGTGGTTTTCCTTCTTCTATTTTTGTGATTTCTTCACCTGATTCAGTGCTTATTTTACTAGATACTGTAAAAGTCTGTTGTGTATTAGTTGGTTGTTCTTCTTGCTGATTTTGGACGCCAGCATATATCTGTTCCCAAGCTTTGAGGTTTGACTTTTCGAATTTGCCACCTGTGCGTGGTTTTGAATGTCCATCTCCTGACTTGAAGTTATATTCTTGGTTGACTTTGTCAAAGGATCGTTGGTTATCTACAGAATTACCAAAGTTTGAGTTAGTGCCAAAATCTAATGTTGGTGATACATTATAATGTCCTAGAGCATGCTTGATTGCCACTCGGATGTAATTATAAATCAATCGCTCCTCTTCAAATTTTATTTCTGTCTTCGTGGGGTGCACGTTGATATCAATCTGTGCTGGATCGACAGTGATGTACAAGAAGAATAAAGGATATGCTTCCTTTACAATCAAGTCGTCATATGCAGACCGTATAGCATGATTCAGATAATTGCTCTTGATAAATCTATCATTGACAAATATGAATTGATCTCCCTTTGTTTTTTTAGCTGCATCTGGCTTACCTACAAAACCAGATAATGTCACTATTTCTGTGTCTTCGTCGATTGGGACTAGTTTATCATTAATAGATTTACCCATGATAGACACGATACGTTGCCTATAATTACCTGCGGGCAAGTGATACACTTCTTGCTCGTTACTATACATCGACATGAAGATCGTGGGATGAGCCAATGCTACCCGCTTAAATTCTTCGATAATGTGCTTCAGCTCTACAGGATCTGATTTTAGAAATTTTCTTCTTGCTGGCACATTGAAAAAAAGATTTTTGACAGAAAAAGTAGTCCCTGCTTGAGCAGAACATGGTTCTTGTTTTGTCACTTTAGATCCAGCTACTAAAAGTCTTCTCCCTAATTCTTCTTCGTGGGTTTTAGTGATCATTTCTACTTGAGCAATAGCAGCTATAGATGCCAAAGCTTCTCCTCTAAACCCTTTTGTAGAAATAGTAAATAAATCTGCAGCTTTTCTGATTTTAGAAGTAGCGTGTCTTTCGAAACTCATACGAGCATCTGTATCAGACATACCTTTACCATTATCTATGACCTGGATCAAGGTTTTACCAGCGTCTTTGATTATAAGTTTGACCTCAGTACTTCCTGCATCGATGGCGTTTTCTACCAATTCTTTGACGACAGAAGCGGGCCTCTGGATTACTTCTCCAGCAGCGATCTGATTGGCAATACTGTCAGGCAATAAGTGAATAATATCTGGCATAGGTTTACTTTCTGATTGCAAAAGTAGAATTCTTTCTGTGATAACGGTAAGTCAGGTGGATGGAATTGTCCTCATCTTATCCACAAATGTAAATAAGAATATCGAAAGGCTAAAATTTGATATGCTCTGAAGAAAATCAATCTTTTGGTTTTAACAATGATCATGCTTTGGACGCCTATTCATTCTCCAACAGAAGTAATGTTATTTACATATTAAATCCTCAATGTTTCCCAATGGCCTACCCAAAACAGCTTTGTTTCCATTCTCTACAATGGGTCTCTCCATCAATCTTGGGTGCTCTATCATGATTTGGATCCACTCTTCGTCAGAGAGTTCTTTGTCCTTATACACTGTTTTAAAAAGGTCTTCTTTTTTTCTGACAAGATCTATCGGTGCCATTTTCATTTTACGCAGTAGTGCTCTTAAATGCAGGGGAGTAAGGACATTTTTTTGATAAAGTATAATCTCTGGCTCAATACCAGCATCAGTGATCATCTTGAGTGCTTTTCTAGAAGTGCTACAACGTGGATTATGGTAAATTTTCATATGTTTAAAATTTTATTCCCATTGAAAATCAACCATTTTAAGGTTCATCATCTCCTTGGGTGACTATAGCTTTTCCACCAGAACCTTAAGAAATAAAAATTTAAGGGCACAAATTCCAATTCTGGTTTGAATTGGAATAAAAAAATAACCAATGTTCTTGATTATTTCCTCTGGCCTTTAGAGCTCAGTCGTCGGCGTTTCATGATGCAAAGATATGCTTTATTGATAGTCAGCTACATATTCACTCTACAATAAACTTCCTATTCACAACATTACCATTCTGATCCATTATAGATGCAATATAAACGCCTACTTTCAAATCAGATATATCAATACGATTAACCAAAGTCTCAAACTGAAGCTGTCCCTTTATATCAGTAATGCTAATTTTTGATATGTCGTGATCAGAATCAATAAACAGCGTATTTGCTGCAGGATTTGGATAAATCCCAATATAAGCTTGCTCAAAGTCATCAGTGGAAGTTGTTCCATTTAATAAATTAACGACAACAGAATCTAGTACCGTCTCACAATCAGGTAACATAAGATCTAAGTTAAATTGATATGGGAATCCGCTCCAGTCTTCTAGTGCAGTAGCGTCTATTTCTTTGACTGAAAACCTTATCCCAAAAATAGTAGGACTAACAATGAAGTCTTTATCCTCCATATTGCAACTGGTGTGCTGGCCAATTTCATTTTCTTGGCTGTACAAAAGTTGGGGATTTACCAAAAATAGGATTTCTTCGGGAAGAGAAGCATCATTAATTCTCCATCTTATATTAAGATAATATGGTAGTGAATTAAAAACAAGCAGTTCCTCATGAGGAAACTCAATCATTCCAGTATTTTCGTTGAGCCTAATATCTATTTCTTCTTTATCAAATGAAATATTATAATCCTCAGAGGGTGCTTGATTAAGAGTCACAATGACTGAGTCTATTTTGATGTCACAATCTTGAGGGTCAACTATAAATATCGAGAATTCTGCAGGGAATTTTAGCTGCTCTATAGTATCAATTCTTAACTGATAGAAACCTAATGGAGATGAACTGCCAGGGCTAAATTGCGTAAGCGGAACGATCGAATTTCCACATATAGTCTTCATGTCACTCGCGTAAGTCAGAGTACCATCAACTATACTTACGTGCACTCCTTCTGGTAGAGCTCCCACTTCCCAAACCAACGGATGAACAATAGAATCGACATTTGTAACTTGCACCACTTTGCTGCCAGAATAGTATCCATAATTACCAAACACAATATCGATTGCATTAGTATCGAGAGAATATGGACTTTGACTGATTACCTGGGTAAGAGAAAAAAGTAGCAGAAAGGATGTAATAGTAGGTTTCATAGCTTTAGAATTGGTTGTGGGTATTAAGTATAATCTTTTAAATATGAAATAAAATACACCCCAATAAAAACATGTAAATTGTATATTGCTAGGTATCACAAATCAATACACAAAAATCATGAAAGCACTTATTTTTTTATTGCTTAATAAAGGTAAACAAACACTATTATTAGAAACCACTAATTTCAATGCAGGGTATTATCTTCTAGAATTAATATCCGAGAGTGAACATCATACTTCTCCATTCGTCATTACTAAATAAACGAAATGAAGCTATTTTTTAGGTTAGTAATTATTTGTGTTTTATTCCAGAGTTGTTGTAAAGGAGAAATGCCACCTCCAATACCCCCATGTGAGCATGATGACTTTCATGTAACCTATAGATTTAATGATAATTGCTAAACTGAAATATTTGTTCAGTTTAGCAAGGATGGAGAGGATTTTGCTATTAAATCAGGTAGAACCCATTCTGAGGAAATAGCGCAATTTTTAAATATTTTAATTCTTGAGGAGTCAAATCTAAATGATACATTATGGATAGAAGGATTTGATGTTACTTCTTCATTTACAGATAGAGTAATATTTGCTTACAGTTATGTGGAGTCTAGCGGTATATCAGGAGGCTTTAGAATTCGACCTGGTCAAGGCACTAAAGATGATTTCTTATTATAGACTATTACAATGCAGATACGACCATACTTGAGGGTCGATTTCAATGTAAATTTAAAGAACGCTTTGCGGCTACATGGGTAAATGCACCTGATAGTCTAGAATTATCTGAAGGAAGTTTTAAGGTAATGATGGAGTAAGTATATAATCTGTAAGAAACATCTAGTCAGATTCACTTCATAATCGACCAAGATATCATAAACAAAGGGCCTACCAAATAAATGATAGGCCCTTATATCTCGGTATTATCACCATTTAGATAGGCGATATATATTTATAATATGCTATAGTGTCAATGCAAATCTTGCAAAAGCGTATCTACCGCCAATACCAAATTGTTGCGCTCTTCTTGACCAGTCAAATCTTCCACCACTTCGGTTGTTTTGATCACCTTCTGTAGTTAGATCTAAATCTTGTTCAGCTCTGTCTGGATAGATGTCTAATAAGTTGTTGGCACCTAGCGTAAGTGTTATAGCGTCAGTAAACTTATAGCTTACTGAAAGATCAGTTATTACTTTACTAGAGAATTCTTGTTGAAGAGCGAGATTATTAGTCGCTTCCGTTACTTCACCAAAGTATGTATTCCTTAAGAATACATTTAGTTTACTCATTGTCAAGCTATTAGATAGGGATGCCTTTGTTCTAGGTACTGCTTTCTCTAGATAGATTCTACTATCTTCAGGAAAATAAGTTGATACTAGTCCTGCATTTTCTAATACTTCTGATGCTTTTATATCTCCTACTCTTTCTGTTTTTGATAATGTTCCAGACAAATCAGATTTCAATTGCGTTTTGCTACCAAACCTTGTTTTGTGTGTAATTACAAAATCTAATCCTGTACTCTTTGTATCAATAGCATTAGCAAAGAAAGATGCAGCAGATGCATTTGCTTGTTTCAGTAAATTATCTAATTCCGATCCAGTTCCAGGTCCTTTGAATTGTCCAGTATATACGACTCTATCATCTATATTTACTATATATCCGTCCAAGGTAATAGAAAGATTCGCAGATGGAATAGCAGCTGTTATACCAGCACTTATACTAGTTGAAGTTTCTTCCTTTAATTCAGGAATACCCAATAATTTCGCAGCTCTACTATCATTTGCAAATGTTCCGACCTCAACAGGATTACCATCTTGATCAAATATTGTAGATGTAGAATTAAAATTTAACTGGTGCAAAGATGGTGCTCTAAACCCAGTATTTGCTGCAGCTCTAATCGTCATCTTATCAGTAACTCTTAATCGAGCCACACCTTTGAAGTTTACAGTAGATCCAAAATCAGAATAATTCTCATATCTAGTCGCTACACCAAGAAGCAATGTTTCTGTTACATCTGCCTCCAAATCGATATATCCTGCTACACTTGACCTAACACGATCCACTTCATTTGCTGGAGCGAATCCAGGAAATACTTGTGATCCACCAGGTCGAGTATTCCCAAAAAAGTCCTTTCTAGTCGTCTGAGTAGGAGTGGTGATTGGATTTCCATCTTCATCAAACTGTGCATATGAAGGCAATTCTCCCGCTGAGATTGCATAGTTTTCATATCTGTGCTCTGCACCGAAGGCTACATTAAGGCCACTAAAGATGTCATCGTATTTATGATTCAGATCCAAGTTTGTAGTGTTTTGAGCAAAAGAGAAACCACCTGCATCAAATCTCGTAGGAGTTGCATTCAACATTGATGCATTTGATGTATTAGATATTTCATATAAAAACGAGTTTGTTCCATATGAATTACTAAAATCAACAGACCAGTCATTGACTTTACCTCTGATACCAGTACTCATCGACTTATCACCAATTTTAGAATTAATCTCAGGTAAAAATCCATTATTGTAGGCAGGTGTATATGTTCTAGATTGATTTGGTAACCTGTAGAATCCAGCGGAATTTCCAGCTCTTTTACTTACACCAGCATTTGCATATATTTCAGTTCCTGAATCATTTAGAGGGTAAGCGAAATTTGCAAAAAATCTACCTCCTCTTAATGCTGATTGACCAACACGCATGTTGAAATCAGATCTTGTTAATCCTCTAGCGGCAAGCTCCGCATCAGTATTATCAGCTGATAGGACTTCTTGTAATTCAGCTTTAGAAGTCGCTCCTGCAAGATCAATTCCAGCTGCATTTGAATATTGGATTACATCTGTAACATCATCGTCTTGAAGGTTAGCGATATCGTATCCATCTGCTTGTGCAAATCTCTCTACTGTATTAAACGAGTTGAAAACATTTCCTTCCCATTCTTTCATTCTACTGAACTCCTCTCTCACATCAAAATCACCAGTAAAATTGATAAACGCACCTTTGTCATTAAGTCCTACTCCGTAATTTGCACTGATATTTGTTGATGCACCATCACTTCCACCTGTTTGATTATTTGCATTTTTTGACATGTTAGATCCATAACTTGCTACTAATGTCAACTCATCAGTTTGTTCTTTTAGTATAATATTGATTACCCCGGCAATGGCATCTGATCCATATTGTGCAGCGGCACCATCTCTAAGTACTTCGATTCTTGCAATAGCTGCTGCAGGAATAGCATTCAAATCCGTACCTACACTACCTCTACCGAATGTACCGTTGACATTAATCAACGAAGATGTATGTCTACGTTTTCCATTTATCAAAACCAATACTTGATCTGGACCTAATCCTCTCAATGAAGCAGGATCAATATGATCAGTTCCATCAGAAATATTCTGTACGTTGGACGTGAATGAAGGCGCCACAAAGTTTAATATTTGATTCAAATTAACTTGTGGACTAGACTTCAATAATCCAGAAATGTCGATTACATCTACTGGTACAGCGGTAGTCAATTTTGTTCTCCCTTCTGCACGAGAACCCACAAATACGATCTCATCTAGCGCATTGCCCTCTGTTAGCGTCACATTTGCTGTCGATCTTCCGTCTATAGCAACCTCTTGTGTACTGTATCCTACATAGCTAAAAATTAGAGTACCTGCCATATCCGTAACATTCAAGGAGAATGATCCATCTATATCAGTAATGGTACCAGAAGAAGTACCCTTTTCCATTACTGATGCTCCGATTAATGGTTCTCCAGAGTCATCTGTAACCACTCCAGTTACATTTTGACTTATCATAAATTGGCTAAACGCCATAAATAGTAAAATAAAAGTCTTTTTCATTGTAAAATGTTTTAATTAAAAAATATGAACTGGTTTGCCATGTGAAATCCTACTAATTTGGATTTAATCTTTTTTTCTATAGAAAGGTATTTTTCTGTATTCGATAGTTACTTGCGAAGCTTGTAGGTGAGAAGCTTGTCAAATATATGTTAGATGAAATTTGTGGACATAAACTTTAATGATATATC
>CAXBGT010000047.1:0-28879 GCA_963975265.1 uncultured Saprospirales bacterium | reverse complement strand
TAAATCTGATGCCACTATTGAGGCAGTTCCCGCTCCATCTAAAAATACAGTGATGTTTTGACATGATGCCGTTGGTGAAATCGTATCTGCTACGGTTACAGTACTTGTGCAGGTTGATGTCTGTCCATTCCCGTCATTCACGGTAAGTGTTACACTATTCGGACCTAATTCCGCACATGTAAACGCCGTTGCTGAAGCACTAAAAGTGACACCTCCGCAATTATCTGTTGAGCCATTATCTAAATCTGATGCCACTATTGAGGCAGTTCCCGCTCCATCTAAAAATACAGTGATGCTTTGACATAATGCCGTTGGGTCTATATTATCGTCGACCAAAATATTATCATTAGCACTTCCAGTACACCCATTTCCATCAATGTAATTATATGTTATTATATGTGTTCCAACTCCTGCAGCTACTGGGTCAAATGAATACGTAGTACCGTTTCCATTATCTGTAACGCCAGAACCTGAATAAATACCTCCAGTCGGAGTTCCTCCGCCTTGACTTGTTAGAATAGCAGATCCTGGACAAACATCTGCGGGTGCTGTAAATGTTACAGTAGGAAGTGCAAAGACTTCTACCATATCACTACCAGAACCGGTACATCCACTAGTATCAGTAACAATTACTGTAAATATTTCACCATTCACTGCACCTGTAACCGTTGGAGATTGATCTCCTGTATTTGTAATAACTGCTGCACCATTAGAGCTCCAAGACCAAGAGACAATAGGGTCGCCTCCTGTCTCATTCAAGGTAAAGGAAGTAACATCTGCACAAATTGGCCCACTATTACTCACAGCAACTGCTGGAGCAGGAGGATCTGCCAAAGTGATGATTGTTACATCTATCCCTGTACCACAACCATCAAAAACGGTAAAATCAGTATAGTCACCTGCTGACAGACCAGTTATGATATATGTACCTCCTGTAGAAGAAACTGACCCCAGAATGACCAAACCAGCTGGCCCAGTATAAGAAATATCATAAGTTGCAATATCAGAAAGTCCTGATAGCGAAATAGTTCCATCTGTTCCACCACAAGTTGTTGGATTGCTGCTGCTTAGCGTAAAAACAGGATCTGGACAACAAAGAAAAGATGCGGCTAAACTGCTAGGCTCATCGGCAGTACAGGAAACATCTTCAAAAGCTCCAACTTCTCCATCGGCATAGGTTTTCATAGATACCCCACAGTCTGTTGAACCTCCGGTACAGTTGCTATTCGGGCCTGCAACCAAGTCGAAAGAAACAGCCCAAGTAAAGCCATCATCTGCTGGTGGACAATTTCCACCATCTCCAAAGCTCTCATTTGGACTAGGTCCGTTGTTACCTGGAGCACAACCTGTACAGACAAAATACCATCCAGCACCAGTAGGTGTTCCAGCAGGGAGGCTACCCGTAATATTATTGTAGGTTACCTCTCCATCAGCGTACCAACTCCATACCCCTAAACCTCCTGCCGTAGCTGGAGGTGTATTAAGTAGGGGCATGCCATTGGCATCAAAAGAGGCAGGATCCCAACAATCTCCAAAAGTTGGAACAATACCACTGATCCAGTTACAGTCTACTTTTATCCATTGGTCAAGAGTATAAGAAAAACTCACTACCTCACCAGCAGAGTAAGGCCCACCAACAGGCGTTGCTGGATCGGAAGATGCTGTTTCAATCAGCGTGTTAGTAATATTACAAGAATTGGTGTTTTCATTTGGAGTAAGGCAAAGATCAAAATCCCCCTCTCCTCCGGCAGCCCCCGAAACGGCTATAATATAGGTGGTGTTGGCAAGGACATCTACTTCTACTGCCGCAGCTGTTCCTCCTGTTCCTTCTACACAGGCTATCGTAGTATAATCAGCACAATCAGGAGTGGTAAATATAGTAAATTCTGGTTCTGTTAAGTCGGCGCTATTAAGTGTAATATCCAAAGTCCCAATTTCATTATCCGTAGTAAACGTATACCAAACTGTAGGATTTGGAAGATCTTGACAGACAACTCCTGGAGAATCAGGCCCGGAAGTTGCTCCTGTGTTACAATCGGTTAAGCAAACTGAACTTCCACTTGTAGAAGCAGGCAATACAATTGTAGTTGGAGTCAAACACTCGTCATTATCTGTACAGTTTGCTGGTGGCGGAGTACCTACCCATGTAACACTAAGATCCACACAAGTTGCTCCATCAACACAATCATACTCATCTAATAGAATGTGAACCGTCCCGGTAAAAGTTGCTACCCAAGTAATGGTAGATAATAAATTAGGACAACCATCATCATCAAAATCAAAAGCAGTAATGCCTGCAGCATCATATAATGTTAATTGGGTATCTGTTCCACTAAGATCCGCACAAGTAGAAAATATATAGGTTTCACCTGCAGTTACATCTACTGTATAATAATCTCCGCCCCATGCACAAGTCGTACCTACTACATCCCCTGCTGCTGCTGGGGTTAAATCTCCAAATAAAAAATTATCATAAGGACATTGTGCTTGGATAGACTCCGTATAACTCCATGCGAGCACTAACGGTAATAAAAAAAGTATAATAGTTCTCATTTATGTTTTTTAAAAGAAGTGGTTTTAAAGAAGTTGTTTTAAAGAAGTTGTTTTAAAACAACTTCAACATGTAAATTTAGCAAACATTTATTTAAATAGAAAGACAAATAAATTTATTTTTCTATAATTCTGTAGCGTTCAGGGGCCGCATTTATTAGCGCCTTTTTAGCAGGTGAAAATTCGTTATATTCACTTCTTGTGATACGAACAAAGCTTCTTTTTTTATCAGGATCTTGGCTAGATCTAAAATACTGCTTAAAAAGTGCAGGATTTTCATTAGCTAGTCGATTTTTAGCGACTTTATAGTTTTGGGTATCAAGAACACGATCTCCTGTTTTTTCTAAAACCCCATAAATGAATCATTTTACTCTATTACAATCATTTTCTTAGTAGCCGTAAAATCACCACTCTCTAATGTATAGTAAAGTACTCCGCTAGTTCCTAATTGAGTAGCACTAAAGTTTACTGTATTGTATCCTTTAACTCCAGCAATGTTTTCTTTAACGATTACTTTTCCTGTTACATCATATAAAGTCATTGTTGCAGCAGTTGCTTCAGCAAGATTAAATCCAACAACTGTTTGTCCTCTGAACGGGTTAGGCTCATTTTGGAACAATGCTGTTACGTCTGAAGTTGCAACATCACCTCTTGTAGAAATAACTACATCTCTAACTTCTAGTGTAGTTCCTACATAAGCTTCCGCTGGTGTTACTTTTGAAGTAACATCAATCATATTGCCTAAGTTACCATTCTGTGTAGAAACGAATGTAGCTGTGAATATTGCTTCTTCTTTACCCGCACTATTCGATGTAGCATTGTTATAACTTACTGTAACTACATTGTTAGATAGCACACCAACATTTCCTTCTGTCATAGTAACTGCTCCACTTTGCACCCCTGTGAACGCAAGTCCATTAAGCTCCATTGTGAATTGGTAAAGTCATATCCATCCACCGTTGCGCCAGGAGCCATTCCCATTGCTGCGGCATTGCCGGTGCCATCACCAATCATAGTTCCACAAACATGAGTTGAGTGACTACTTATAGCAACACCATCATTATTTATTACTCTCCCACTATATTGTTCATGAGTCGACCTGATGTCACCACCATCCCATTCGCCTATATTGATACCCGTACCAGTGAGTTCCAGAGCTTGTGCGTCATCCGTGTTAATTAACATGGCAGAAGTAGCATTATCCGTGGAGTAATAAATAGGGGATCCGTTTTCATCTAACTTCCGCAATTGAATGATAGTCCCATCTTCAAGTTCCTGTCGAATGGTCCATCCGTTTTTTTGAGCTTCGATGACTGCAGCATTGTATTCTGCTTTCATTGTTTGACCGAATTCAACGGACAAAAGATTAAGTTCAGATACATTGGTCTCTTGCAACACCCTTGGGTCAATTTTTTTCTGGCCCATTACACTTGATGTAAGGAAAAGAATAGCTAACGTATTAAGTAATAGTTTTAAGTTTTTTTCATAGGTTGCAACACTTCAGAAAGGGGAGATTGGTGATTCATAATTTACTTGATTAATTAAGGGCTATCTACTTATAACCCATGTGTTTTTCAGATTTAAATTAAATTATATTAAACTAGAAACCAATCTGCAAAAAATGGTTTTCACTACCTAATAAAATCGTGCTTATAGAAGCAAAGTAATCTATATTGAATCAACTAGAAGAATGAATAAGAAAAAAATTAATACTGCTTTCAATGTTGAAAACATTATTTACAATTGCAAAAAAAATGCAGTATTAATCACATCAATTTCAAGTTGGTTTGGGAGTACAAGATATAATAATTAAGAAATATTATTCGCATAGATCTGAATTAATTCACCAATTCAATCCTTTTTTTTATATATAAGTATTTATATTATTTAATTATTTAATTATCATTATTGTACACGTTACATTTATCACACATTTCATGAAAGAGAAAGTCCATAGAACTGTGTCTAAGGCAGCAGAATTCATAGAAAAGGACAAGATATAATAAAAAGAAATATACGAAAGGTTGCGCCTTGAAGGCCTGCTGCAATTCTAGTTTAGTAAAAAAAACAATTTAACCCAGCCTCCAAAGAACACACTTGAATTTGGGGTTAAAAATCTAGTTTTCATAAAAACAATAACAGTTTCTTTCGCAATTTCAAAAATACTTAGATAAGCAACAGGCTATTGGGTTTAGCTTTTTATAAGATAGATTCCACTGATATACCAATTGAATTTACTACATTCTGCAGCGAAAAATACAAGGGTTCAGTTGAAATTAGGAACTGATATAAAGCTATAAAGAAATTACATGCCCACAAAGCTTGAAATCCTCCTTGTCATTCGAAGCAATAATTATCGTACGACCTTTACTTTGTCGGCCAAGAAGATCATAAAACCAAGCTTTGTTCTCTGCATCAAGATAAGATGTTGGTTCATCTAATAATAACAATTTGGAATCAGTAAGTAACGCTAGGGCAAGCTGCAATCTCTGTTTCATTCCAGAAGAATAAAATTGAATTTGTTTGCCTTTATTTCCTTTAAGGTTTACTATTTCTAGAAATTGTCTCACATCAATGTTTTCTCTAAGCTGTTTGAATTTTGTATGAAAGGAGAAAATCTCTTCTGCATCATATTCATTGATTACGTCAGTGTATGGAGCGGCAAGGGTCATGTATTGATAGACATCTGACCTGTCAATATCTTTCTCCTCTTTTGTATATGAGATATTTCCTTCACTTGGAGATAAAAAACCACACAACATTTTGATAAAAGTAGACTTACCACTTCCGTTAATACCATTTACTCCGGTAATTGACCCACTCTCAAATGTGTGATTCATATCTCTTATGATCCAATCATATAGATAACGCTTCGATAAATTTTGGATAGTGACTTGCATATTGATTTATATCATAAGATCAATGGAGTTTCTCTGAGCCAAAGTTTAGCTACTTACTTGCCTAAAACCTTTCATAATACCACGATCAGTCTGCCTCATAAAATCGAGAATAGTTTCACGCTCAGCTGTGGAATTAATGGTGGTTTCAATAATTCGTATAGCTTGTCTTGTGTTATAGCCTTTCACGAATAGTATCCTATAGATATCTTGGATGTGATTGATCTGTTTGTTGGAAAACCCTCTTCTTCTTAGTCCAATTGAATTGACACCTGCATAAGATAGTGGCTCTCTAGCTGCTTTCACATATGGAGGAACATCTTTCCTCACTAACGACCCACCTCCAATCATGCAAAAATCACCAATTTTTACAAATTGATGCACAGCGGACATCCCACCCATTATTACATATTTACCAATTTCAATGTGTCCTGCAAGGTTTACATTATTTACCAGCACACTATGTTCACCGATTATGCAATCGTGCGCAACATGTACATATGCCATGAGCATAGTATTATCCTTGATGTGTGTCTTAAAGTTCGCTTTTGTGCCTCGATTGACTGTACAATACTCTCTAATGACAACATTATTACCGATCTCTAGAAGAGACTCCTCTCCGTCAAATTTTAGATCTTGTGGTATAGACCCGAGTACTGTCCCTGGAAAAACCTTACAGTTATTTCCAATTTTAGTGCCATTCATTATGATTACATGTGGACCAATCCAACAATTTTCACCGATTTCCACATCTCCCTCTACCACACAAAATGCTTCAATGGTTACATTTTTTCCTATTTGTGCATTTGGATCTATCTGACTAAGCTTACTGATCGACATCTATGGTCTTTTGATTATTTGTGCAGTAAGTTCACCTTCTGACACGATAGTATTTCCAACATAAGCAGTACCTTGCATATGCACTATTCCTCTTCTGATAGGAGATAACAATTCCATTTTCAAGACTAAAGTATCACCCGGTTTTACCATTCGTTTGAATTTCACATTATCCATTTTCAAGAAATAGGTATCCCAAAGTGTGGGGTCTTCTACGGTGTGTAATGCTAAAATTCCGCCGGTTTGTGCAAGCGCTTCCATTTGCAAAACACCTGGAAAAACTGGATTTCCAGGAAAGTGACCAGGGAAGAAATTTTCGTTACCCGTTACATTTTTTACACCTACCACAAGTTCAGCTTCTAGCTGGATTATTTTATCCAGCATTAAAAAAGGATACCTGTGAGGTAAATATGCTTTTACCTGTTCAATGTCATACACTGGCGTTGCATTAGGGTCGTATTTAGGTTTCCCTTTTAACTTTTTCGCTAGTAAGACATGTTTTTTGATAATTTTAGCAAACTCTATATTAGACTTATGACCCGGTCTAGTTGCGACAATTTTCCCTTTGATTGGTTTACCTACAAGTGCTAAATCACCTATAACATCAAGTAACTTGTGTCGAGCAGGCTCATTGCTAAATTTGAGGTCGGATTTGTTCACAATCCCTTCCATATTGAATTCCATTTCTGGAATCTTAACTTTCTTAGCAATTACATCCAGGCTTTCTTGGGTAATTTTGTCATTTGCAATAACTATTGCATTTTCCAGAGCTCCTCCTTTTATCAGATCTTGGTCAATAAGATTGACTAGCTCATGAACAAATACAAATGTTTTGCAAGGAGCTATATCTTCAGTGTATTTTGAAAGATCATCCAATTCTGCATATTGTTGTCCAAGGACTGGTGAATCGAAATCAATCATAGTCGTGATTTCATACTTATCGGAGGGCATGAGTACTAATTCCGCACCACTCTCCTCATCTGTATATGTAATCGTTTCTTCTACTTCAAAATACTCTCTTTCTTCCTCTTGTTCTACTATTCCTGCTGCATTGATTGCATTAACAAATGGCAATGCACTTCCATCCATAATAGGCACTTCGGCTCCGTCCAATTCGAGCAATGCATTATCGATACCCAGGGCATAGAGTGCAGACAGCACATGCTCCACCGTACCTACTTCCATCTTACTGTTTGATAGTTTGGTCCCTCTATTTGTTTCGGTAACTAAACTAACATCAGCATTTATTATTGGGTGGTCTTCTAGGTCCGTTCTCTTAAATTTAATCCCATGATTGTCAGCAGCGGGAAGAATAGTAAGATTTACAAATTCTCCAGTGTGAAGACCTTTGCCGGATAATGTTGTTGGTTCTGCTATGGTTTGTTTTTTCATTCCCTAACTATTTTCAAGGGTTTATTTTTAGGATTTCTGATCCTTTAATTTATCAATTTCTTTTTGCAATGCTCTTACTTGATTTGCTAAATCAGGCAAATTTTTAAAATGAGAATAAGATCTCAGATAATTTTGATAAGATATTGCTGGAGTCCCATATAGCTTAGAATTTTCTTCTTTCACGCTCCTTGTCACGCCACTTTGACCTTGTATCATAGTTCCATCAGCAACTTTAAGATGCCCAATAATACCAACCTGCCCCCCAATCACACAATTCTTTCCCACTTTAGAGCTGCCCGCTACACCTGATTGAGCCGCCATTACTGTATTTTCTCCTACTTCAGCATTATGAGCTATCTGCACTAGATTATCCAATTTTACTCCCTTCCGGATTATCGTGTCTCCTATTGTTCCTCTATCTACGGTACTATTACTACCAATTTCTACATCCGACTCGATAATTACTTTACCAAGATGAGGGATTTTTTCATATTGACCTGTTGTGTTCTTAGTAAAGCCAAATCCATCAGACCCCACTACAACATTACTATGGAGAATGCAATTATCGCCAATCACACAATCACGGTATACTTTCACTCCTGGATGAAGCGTTACATTCTTTCCTAAAGTTACATGCTTTCCAACAAAAACCTGAGAATGAATTACCGTTCCGGCTCCAACGACAGCTCCTTCTGAAACTACACTAAACATCCCAACACTAATGTTAGGAGATATCAAAGCATCTTCATGAATATATGAATTCTCAGAAATCTTATGAGGTGTCTCGTGACGAGTACTGAAATGTTCAAACAATTTTGCAATTGATGCACTTACATCTTTTACCCGAATCAGGCTAGGATTAATTTTCATTATTGGAGAAAAGTCCTCATGAACTAACACTGCCGAGGCAGTTGTGCTATAAAGAAATTGCTCGTATTTGGGGTTTGATAGGAAACTTACGGTTCCAGGTCTACCCTCTTCTATAGGACTAGGTCCGTGTATAACTACGTCGGGATCACCGTCAACGATGCCTTCTACTATAGTCGCTATTTGGCCAGTTGTTATTTTCATGCTAGATTACTAACGAATAAATACCCCATAAAACTTATACCAAAAGGCAATAATTTTATAACTATTTTTCAAGTTTCTGATCTTCAATAAATTGCAAGTCAAAAAAATATCATAGCGAGGGCTGCAAAATTAGCTTTTTTTCACTATTCCTAATAAATTACCCACTTTAGTTTATCCATTTTGGATCTTCATAATATGTACTGAAATTGATTCTCAATGTCTCTTAACATATATTTCCTAGAAATTATGTTGATCTGATCATGAAAACTACCTCCTACTTTTGCTTTTTCTCTTCTTCAAATAAGAACTTATGCTTTCTTTTAGCGTTAGCTAATTCGAACTTGGGTCGTTCACTTAGGCTTACACTTTTAGAGATACTCAACTTTACTCCCGGCAAAGTTTTACTTAAACTGGGCATCCTATTTTTGGCGTATAGACTTTTTATTCTTAATCCATACAACTGAGCTATTGACTGCATCGTTTCACCTTCTAGTACAACATGAAACTCATAGTCTCCTCTATAACTTCGTTTCTTCTTTTCCAAATACACAAATGCTCCAGGAGCCAAAATTTCATCCTGTGTTTCATAGATTTCATTTATATAAATCAAATCATCTACAGGCAATCCAATTGCTCTTGACAACTCTGCTAAAGATTCGCCTCCTTTTGCAGTAACTTTCCTACATTTGTTAATAGCGTCAATGCTATACTTTAGACTAGACACATGCTTGGCAGGCATCCTTTCAATCACATTATTTTGGGGTTCACCATCAATTACAGGAGCCTTATTCCTTCTTTTAGTCCTATTCTTACTAGGTTCTTTTTCTTTTTTTCTATCTGGTATCGCTACTCTTTCTGGCACGTCAATATTCTTTTGAGGGACCTTAACGATAGTCAATTCTTCGTTGTTTAGTGTCCGATCAAACTTATATAATTCATAATTTTCTATGATTTGGATTAGCTTTCTAGGGTATTTAGGATCCGTGGCATAACCTGATTTTTTAAGTCCATTTGCCCAAGACTTATAATCTGTAGCTTCATAATTAAAAAGAAATCCATATCGATAAACTTTCTTCGGGTCTGTAAGGAAATCCGAATGTGCCATATAGGATTCAGTTGGGCTAGAGAAAGATCTAAAACAACTTTCGATTAATCTTCCTTTCGAATCTTTATCATCATCTTCTTTATAAAACGTACTACCATCCCACTTGCCTCCGCATTTGATTCCAAAATGATTATTAGCGGTCTTCGCCAGATCACTTCTACCCCAATCCGATTCTAATAATCCTTGTGCTAATTTGATACTGGCAGGGATTCCTGTCCTATGCATTTCTTGCACAGCAACATCCTTATAGTTACTAATATAATTTTGTGCAAGTTTTCGATTATCATCAACTGAAGAAATAGAGAAAACACTTGTAAAAATAAAGGCGAGTAACATTTTCATAATATCAATTTTGATTATATTCCATGTACATTTCTATGATAAAACATAGACTATTAAACAGATTACACATTATACAATTATTTAATATCAAATACTATACCGATGTTGATGCATCGTTGTTTGCTTGTGGTTTAAATAGGAACAATAAGACGATAAAAGAAGAAAAATATTACCCAAGAAATGAATTTTAGGAGAAGTTTAAGAATGTTCTACAGATAGCTCTAAGCGTGCTTTTTAGTTAAGATTCCTCTAACCTGTATCCAACTCCATGGATATTTTTTATAGCTAGTGTATCATCGTCTTTGATAATCTTTCTTAGTCTAGATACAAAAACATCCAGACTACGGCCAACGATCACACCTTCATCTTCCCATACATGATTTTGGATGTCATCTCGCTTAAGAACTTGATTTTTATGATTTATAAAATATTCGAATAGTTTTCCTTCTCGGAATGTCATTGCTTTCTCTGCACCATTATGAGAAAACAAAAGTCCCGTGGGGTCAAAAGATGAACTCCCAACTGCTAGATATTTAGTGTTCTCTTTTACAAACATTGGTTCAGCTTCAGGAGCTTCTATCTTTTTACGATTGATATAAAAAACAAGAAAAGGGATCACTCCAAACAATAATAACCAAAACATAGAGTAATCTGCTTCACTTGTTACAGGCACTGGATCTTGTATGTTTAGCATTATGATCTTACAAAGTTCGTCTTGTTCTCTACTTCTACATGCCACTACTTCATTTTGAAAAGATACGTTATTATAGCCCAAAACGATGGATTCACTTTCACATGTCAATATCGATACTATATACGAATTAGTCACGCCAAAGTTCTTTAAAGAACCATTGAGAATCTCAGGTAGCTTATCATAATCAAACCCATTTTCTAGTTTTAATTTAAACTCAGCTTCACCTGTTTGTTCTACAGCAGGGATTTGTGAAAATGTATCACCACAAGATTCATAAAGTAAATGCCCAGTTTGACGTAAGGCAAGATTAATTTTATTACTCTGATCAACAGGTATATAATCTTGACTGAGCGCCTCCGCTTGACCGATAATGGATACAAAAAGGCAATTAATTAGAACACGATTGAATCTTGGCTTAAACTTCATACAGTAAAAGTAACACCATTAACCATTATGTTCCAGTCATTTACCATCGATTTACATTCTTTTACAAATTAAAATACTTCAAAAATGCACTTTACCAGTAGTTTGTACACCGAAAAAGAATGTGAGGCACCTTAAATTGCTTATGAAACAATATAAATGCAAAGTACACCAACCATTTCAATATTTTGAAAGTACTATCAACGAATCAAACCACTAACTCATGAAAAAATTATACATCTCTATCTTGTTTAGTTTTATAAGCCTTTCAATATTTTCCCAAATGAGAATTATCGATCCACAAAATCAATGGTGGCAATCTAATGCATCTATTGAAAATGTACAAATCGAGATGAAGCCAGCTGGTATATTCTGCGAAACTTCAATCACA
This sequence comes from uncultured Saprospirales bacterium, assembly GCA_963975265.1. Taxonomy (GTDB): domain Bacteria; phylum Bacteroidota; class Bacteroidia; order Chitinophagales; family Saprospiraceae; genus CAJXUU01. Next base: position 17,177 of record CAXBGT010000047.1, on the reverse strand, counting down.
TTTGATGTTAAGTCGTCCGAAAGCGATTTCGATAGTGAAACCCCACTAGAATATATATATGATTTTAACATGCCAGATGATATTGCGTTCAATGATTCATGGTTATGGATAGAGGATTACATCTCAGAAGGACTGATCTATGAACAAAGCGAAGGAACAGCCATTTACGAATCAATTGTAGATCGACAACAAGATCCTTCGATATTGACAAAAATAGACAAAGACTCCTACAACTACAGAATTTATCCACTTTTCGATGACAGTACAAGAAGAGTGAAGTTATCTTACATTGTCCCATTTAAAAGTAAAAACCTGTCTCTCGAGAGTATTCTACCTTTGTCATTTTTGAGAGATTCTTATGAAAAACCTCAGTACGTAACTCTAAGCATTTCAGACGATGCAAATTGGTTTCATACACCAATTAACTCTACAGACTGGATACAGACAAGCTCTGAAAATAACATGACTATCTATACGCTCTCTTCTGAAGCCACTTTTGAAAATCAAAAAGTTCTATTTAATTCTGATGTCCAAGATGAATATACCTTTGGAGTCTATGAAGAGAATAACACAAAATATTTCCAACTCATATATGAACCAGAAATAGATACTGAAACTACTCCAACATATAACCTAATAGTTCTAGATCATGAGACTGACAACACAAACATAGATCAAAGTGCAATCTTATCAATCTTGTCTGAAGAATTAAATGGTCTTAATGAAGGAGATAAGTTTAATATACTTTACCATGATTTCACACCTCAATTCACAAGCGAAGATTGGGCGCCAGTAGAATCGCAGAGCATCTCAGCAGCAATAGGTAATGTATCCTCTTCTAATACTTCTACTTTTAGTTGGTTGGCCACATTACTGCCCGAAGCTTTGGCATTTGCAGAAGAAAAGGGGCAAAAAACTAAAATAATAATTATAAGTGCAGACAACAATTTCTACGAAGAAGAATCGAGCAATGAGTACCTTTCTACTATCAATAATTTCATATCACAAATGTCAACAGAGGCATCTTTATCATTCATTGATTATAGTAAAAATAGACCAGGTGATTGGATTGAAGGTGAGTATTACAGGGCTAATGAATACCTCTATCACAGGCTTGCGCAACAACATAATGGGGTCTACCAAATCTCTCTCTATCAAGACGCTATGACAACAGCATTTAAAAAGACCTTCATACTGGAAGTCGATTACATTGATGAATTCGATTTGGATATTGAAAATGAATTTGGATTTTCATATTCGAATTATCTTGTTGGTCGGTCTCAAAAAATTAGACTTCGTGAACCCATTTTGATAACAGGAAAGTACGTCGGAAGTCCTCCATTCAATTTAGAATTTAATGCCTTGTATAATAATGAAGTAATTCAAAAAAAAATAACTCTAACTCCAAATATAGAATTAGATACAAAAGCCACAACAGCTTGGTCGGCTCAGTACCTTTTGAACAATGAAAATACCTCGGAACAAGATGTACGAAATGATGTCGTTGATCTTTCAATAAGGGAACGAGTATTAAGTACACAAACAGTATTTCTTTGTTTAGAACGAGATTTCCTTTCCATAAGCTCTAACAATGGTGAAGGAGAAGGTGGAGATGGAGGAATAGTAAATACAACAGAAGGACCAGAAGTCAATAATAGCAAAATACTTGCATTCCCTAACCCTTTTACAGAATATGTCAATATAGAAATCCCAGCTAGTCTCACAACCAATAATGAAGACATCAGAGTGCAAATCTTAACTACTGATGGTAAATTAATCAAAAAAATTGATCAAAAAACAGTAAAACAAGATGGTAAATTCACTATCCAGTGGGCTCCGAATATTGATTTAGAAGGCGGTATATACTTCGTAAGGATTATTACCGAATCAGATTTACAAACACTAAAAATAATGTTTGTAAAGTAAGAACTGTGTCTGAAAAATAAAACTCGGTTTCGGATTCCTGGTAGTAGATTTCTAACACGTCTTCAAGTCTTGATAAAATAGAATTACATGAAGATTGCAAAGAACGATTGATGAAACTCAGTCGTTCTTTTGTTTTTTGATGCTTCTTACATCACAATTACACTTTTGCCTTTCACTTTACGATCCATCATTTCTTGCAAAGCAATAGGAGTATCTTTCAAAGCATAGGTAGCATGAATTCTTGGTTTCAATTTACCTTCTGCGAAATACTGCATCAATTCCATACTATTTGTCATGTTTCCCATAGGATCTTTGGTGGCGAATGCTCCCCAGAATACACCTACTATTTGGCACCCTTTGAGTAAAGCTAAATTAAGAGGTATTTTGGGTATTTCCCCAGCAGCAAATCCCACTACCAGATATCTACCTTTCCAAGCGATGGCTCTTAACGCTGGTTCAGCATAATCTCCTCCTACCGGATCATAGATAACATCCGCTCCTTTGCCATTTGTTAATTCTTTGACCCTCGACTTAAGGTCTTCTGTATTGTAATTGATTACTTCATCAGCTCCATGATCTTTACATACTGCAAGCTTATCTGCAGTTGACGCCGCAGCTATTACTCTCGCTCCCATGATTTTCCCTAGCTCTATAGCTGCAATGCCTACACCACCAGAAGCACCAAGGACAACAAGTGTTTCTCCTTTTAGCAATTGTGCTCTATCTTTTAGCGCATGATAAGATGTGCCATACGCTAATAAAAACGAAGCTGCCGTAGGAAACCCCATTTTTGGAGGTTTAGGAAAAATAGTGTTGGCAGGAACAATTACTTCTTCAGCAAAGCCGCCGGTCATTGTAAATCCAAATACTTCATCACCAGCTTTTAAGTGTTTGACTTTTGCACCTACTTCCTTTACAATTCCTGCAATATCACTACCAGGAGTAAAGGGAAGATCTGGTTTAAATTGATATTTTCCTTGTATGATTAATGTATCTGGAAAATTAAGACTGCATGCTTTTACTGATATCAGCACTTCTTTTTCTGATGGTTCATTGAGAATTACATCCGTATAGACTAAATCTGAAGGAGGACCATGTTTTTGACATTGAATTGCTTTCATAGTGAGTTGCTAAGTTGTAGAGTTATTGAATTGTTGAATTGGCTAATATAAGAGTATCACAAACAATAAATGGTCTTTTGACATTAAGTCGTTTTGTGTTGGTATGATTAATCGCAAGATAATAAGATAGATAGTACATTAAAGTGCCAGAGGTCCGAGATTATGAGAATTCGAGGATCATTTATATGAAATGATATTTACACCTCGGATAATCCTTATACCACCAAATGCCGCGGGTTTTGTCACTAAGAAGAAAGAAGGATAACCACATGAATGATATTCTAGTAAATCATAACCTTTCTGGAAAGTTGAACACCATCATTCCTCTTGACTACAACAACAACTAGCCCTTTGTAATCTGTACTGACCTGATAGCCATAAGTTGTATTGGGTAAGATTGTTGCCTTTACTATACTTCCTCTTGCATCAAATAAGTCAATGGATGATAATTTCGCATTGCTAATAATAGAAAAAGAACCGAGACTAGGGTTAGAACCTATTCTCACATCAAAGTCATTTACAAACACCTCTTCATTAGACACTATACATGGAGATGTCGGGGTCAAATCCAATTCTAGATTTGAATTCAATTTCATCAACCTAATATAGCTCTGCCAAACATTATCGATATAGGTCCAATGGCTATCTGCAAATAACTTACCACCATCTTTCGTTTTCACTAGAGCCGTCATCCAACTCAGATTGGAAATACTATCAGGTAATATTTGTCTTTTACTTATCAGATTTGCAGTTTCTATATCATAGACAGTAAATGATTTGTCATTATGGATGACATTGACTTGATCTCCCAATACTTCATACTGAAATCCTTGTCCAATTTGAGATAGAGGATCAATCGCCGTTTCGTAAATCATAAAATCTAAGATGTATTTCCTGTAGTATAAACCTTCATCTAGTTGATAGGAGACCGTAGTATAAAAAGTAGAATCATTTACAAATATCTTCTTTCCAAACCTGATATTTCCATGGACAGAAGAACCTTCTATTGTTCCAATTTCATCTAGATTGTAATCTGCAATTCCTATCTCTGAGTAGTCAATATCATCAAACTCTTTATCATAAAAAATATACTTATCAGTTGCATGTGAATATTGAATCCAACGTAGATTCTCTTCTGTAATTTCAATCCCAATATCTATCTCTCGTTCAAGCTCTTCGTCATAAGTGGAATAGTTCATTAGGTCACCACCTACTCCAAGATGCCCTACCCTGTTTAGTTCCTCGTTAACAACCTGATCCTTATAATCCCAACCAAAATGATATTTCTCTTTTACAATTGACAAATCATCAGGATCAAGCATCATTAAATAATCTCCAGCATTAAAATATCCAAGCATGAGAATCTTATCTTGAAATATAGTCACATTATAGAAATCAATGTACTCATCTATATTCAAGAATTGAATTCGATCAATATATTTTCCGCATTGATCAAATAAATACACGCTTTGTATCCTACTTGTTTCTTGAGACATGTCGTCCTCTCTTAGAATCATGCAGAAGTTGCCGTTGTCTAATTCTACAACTCCTTCAATTTCACGAAGTTCGAATTCCATAGGAAAGTCTTCTAGAAATGATATCTGACTACTGCACACAGAATAGACGAAAAGCCAACCAGTCAGGAGTAAAAATCTATATAAATAATGACTATTTTCCTTCATCGTATAAAACATTGATTATAAGCAAATTGAAACATACAATATATAACAAAAATGCCAATTTCCTCATCAAATTATAATGTCATCATTAGCAATACGTTCGAGACAAATATTTGGTTTGTAACAATCCTAACTTATTATATTGTCTACCGTATTGAATTGGTTAATTCAGAATTCAACAATTTGCCAATTCAATTCTATCTTTGCAACCTATGGAGCCTAAATTTTCAATCATACTTCCTACTTATAATAGAGCACATCTAATATCTACAGCCATAGAAAGTGTTATTGCTCAATCCGTAACTGATTGGGAATTGATTGTGATAGACGATGGATCTACGGACAATACCAAAGAGGTTGTTTTCTCTTTCAAGGATTCAAGAATCATGTACGGACACCAAGAAAACAAAGGTAGAAGTATCGCAAGGAATGCTGGACTTCAAAATGCTCGTGGACTCTGGATCTGTTTTCTAGATAGTGATGACTGGTACTTGGAAGATCATTTGGAGTCGTTTGCAAAAGCCATGAAAGAGCATCCTCAAGCTGAAATGTTCAAAACTGGTGTTACTTTCCAGAAAGAAGATGGGTCTATACTTTCTGAATCAAATTTCTATAGTTCTAATGAAGGTCAGATACCTTTCATTTTGAGTAACTATGCTTGTGTATTGGATTTATGTATTCATCATACATTGGCCAAGTCTGGCGGATTTCCGGATGTAAATTCATGGGAGGATAAGGCTTATATGATATCTATTTTGTATCGGGCTCCTTGGGTACAGATAGAGCTTAGAACTGTGGTAGCGTTGGAGCATGGAGGGAGAAGTATACTGCATACTTATAAAGATGTTGCGAGCATTAATCAAACAATAGATATCATGGAAAAATATCTAGCAAATGTTGCTTATCGAGATCTCTACCTTGGCCCTACACAACAAGGATATCTACTTTCTATCATGGTAAATGCAAATGAAGTGGGTGTAGGATATCAAGGGCTAAAACAGATTCTTAAAGGTGTAAAGAAGGGTGTGTTACCTATGACTTGGGTTCGGTATTGGAAGCTTGTGATATTAGGGTAGAACTAAAACTTGTATTCTAGTTTTTGTTTTTGAAATACTCTAGGACACCTTTATAGTATCTTATCCCTCCAATATAGTCTATTACAAAATTCTGCCAATAATATTTCGATCTAAGGATAAACTTCGCCATTGGTTTTAGCCAACCTAACAATAGGTTTTTAACCAGTCCTCTCATTGCCGATATTTTGCTAAATGATCGATGAATAATTTGGGTGTCTCTACCTTTCGCAAAGGCAGCTTCCAAGTGCCAGCTCAATTTATATTTGTGTTCACCTACTAAATGTTCAATGACAATATTAGGATTGATCCCCACTGACCATCCTCTCTTTCTAAATTCATGCTCTACCCATGATTCATCGCCATAGGCGATTTTGTCTCCTGACATGCCAACAAGATGAGGTGGGAAACCTCCAATTTCGAGTAGTTTATCTCTCCTTACAATCATAATAAGACCTGTGATATAATCATCACCTATTGCTCTAATCTCATCCGTACCTCTGAGAATGTAATTTCCTGTATTGTATGGCAACCACTTGGGAGGTGTCTGCAAGTGCCATTCTTTCCATATTCCAGTAAATAACAGGAAAGGATGAGTGTCTATCGTCTGGGTTATCTCTCTAAATGAATTCTCATCTAATAGTGCGTCATCATCCAAGTAAATCAGCCATTTCCCCGAAGCTGCTGCTGCCCCTCGATTCCTAGCAGCAATCAATCCCACTTTTTCCTCTTTATAATATTTGATTCTATCATCTAGAAGGTAGCATTCTTCAACCAATGACCGAGTGCTATCTGTGGAATTATTATCAATTACTAAAACTTCAAGTGATCCTCTACTAAATGATAAATCTCGTATTGCATTGAGGCAAAGTTTTAAAATAGCAACTCGATTGTGAGTGCAAATTATTATTGATAATTTCATATTATACCTATAGTTAGCAAATGTTTATGGTTTAACATTTTAATCTTTAAAATTCCGACCTACTGTAAGTACATACTATTATAGTTGTATCATTTAAAGATTATTTTACTAATTTAACCGTTATTAATTTATAATCCAGGTTAATGATACTTTATTGTTTTATCACACATAGTCTAAATTTAGAAAAAACGGTCGAAAGAGTATCAAAAATGATGATTTCTTTGGATGTTGACAATTATGTAATTGTTACCGGCTCTGACAAGACTAAATATGAACCTAATCGCAAAATATTATTCATAGATTGTAATGATAAATATGAAGGCTTAACAGAAAAGGTAATTAAAACATTCAGCTTTATTGCCAATAGCAATCATTTTGATAAGGTTACTCATATTGTTAAATTAGATGATGATATAAAAGTAGTCAATAAAATAAAAAACTTAGGCCTGTCTGATTACCTAGGAATAATTAATGCTGAGGAAGTTAATAGGGAGTGGCATTTTGGAAAATGTTCAGAGGAATCAGGATTAAACTCACAACCATACTCTTTACCTTATAATCCATATTGCATTGGATATGGCTATATTCTATCAAGAAAAGCATTGAATGCTATAGTTAGAAACTATAAAACAATTGATAGCCAAAAAGAATTCTACGAAGATCTTGCCGTTGGGAAAATATTATATAATTCAAATATTTTTCCAACAAACGCTAAAAAACTAATTCTGCGCACATTTAAATCAGATGATCATATTAATATTCAAAAACCTAATAATCTAATCACTAGAATATTTCGCAAAATGTTTAATAATAAATAAGAATTCACATTTAACATTTGCCTAATATAAGCTGAGTGCTTTGCTCGTGATTCGAAATAAAATGTTTTTCGACTTCTATGAATTCAGATATAAATGATCTAAACTCATTAAAACTCCATTCTCTATGATGAGAGAGATTAATTGGTGGACCATATTTTGAAGATAATGGAAGAAGATCTCGATCTGGGGTACTAATGATAATTTTTTTGAAGCTTATAGCTTTGATAATCTGGTTTAAGAACATATCAGGTTCCTTTATGTGTTCTATAACATCTGATATTATTAGCAAATCTGTTTCGTATTTTCTATTCACATCAAATGATGCCCATTTATTTTCTGGATACTTTGAGTTTAGAAAAGTTAATATCGGGTCTATTTCTAAACCAAGCGTATTATAATTACCAAGAATGTTTATAAGTTTATATCCTGATCCACATCCAAAATCGATTATAGATTGATATCCATTATTTTGACAAACTTCATCTGAAAATTCATAAACCTCTTTCTGCCAATTATCTGTTTCGCTACGATCATCATAAGGTATACAATTTTCTCTGTGTTTATACCCTCCTTGAACTCCATAGAGTTGATGGTTCAAAATTGCTCTAGCCCAATTAAAAACTGTATTAATGATATGATGAAATTTATTTTTATTCATTTATTATAAATTCACAATCGGTAGAAACAAAACCAAAACTACTATTTAAAGTACTTGGAATTGAAAAAGTTAAACATTGTTCATCAATGAATAAATCCTTTGAATGAGAAGCTAAAAAAATACTAAGAACATATTGTCCTTTATTTAGCACAGGGCTTTTGATATTTATTTTCAACTTTCCACTACTAACATAAGAAGTTGAAATGCTTTTATTTGATAACGTTGGGTTACTCCCAAAAATAACCTCTCCATGTAAACTAGATATTAAAAAACCTAGATGAGGGAAATTTGGAACCTCTAAATTACGGTAACTACATATTATAGTAATTTGATCCTCAACTAAAATCTCCACCGAATCAATAATTGAATCCTCACTATATTTCCTATAGTTGGATGCTAATTTAGACCCATAATATCTATTTATTACATTTTCATTACCTGAAAATGCTTCCAATGACCCGTCGTTAATTAAAAGTGATTTTTTAGTAAGTTTTTTGATTGCATCTATATTATGACTAACAAACAAAACTGTTTTACCAATTCCTGCTATTTCATCCATCTTAAATAAACACTTCTTTTGAAAATCTGCGTCACCAACAGCTAAGACTTCATCAACCAATAAAACTTCAGTATTTAAATGCGCTGCAACCGAAAAAGCCAACCTCACATACATGCCTGATGAATAATGCTTAACAGGTGTATCAATAAACTTTTCAACACCAGAAAAATCTAATATCTCATCAAATTTAGATTTGATTTCTGATCGTGACATGCCCAGAAGTGATCCATTTAGGTAAACATTTTCCCTGCCTGTTAATTCGGGATGAAATCCAGTACCAACTTCCAATAAAGATGATACTCTTCCATTTATCTCTATCCTTCCTGTTGTTGGTCTTGTTATTTTCGATAGTATTTTCAGTAATGTACTCTTACCAGCACCATTCCTACCTATAATTCCTATTGCCTCACCCTTCTTTATCTCAAAATTGAGATCTTTAAGTGCCCAGAATTCCTCTGACTTCTTTTTGGATATAAGATTAGATAGCGTATCACGCAAAGTGCTGTGTGCATTGTTACCAATACGATACTTCTTAGATAAATTTTCCACCTTGATGGCTACATCACTCATATTGGTAAAAGTAATTAATTTGCTCTTCTAATTTCTAATTAAAGAATATCAGCCATTACATCTTCTACTTTGTGAAAATATATGATAGCTATAATAAATATGATAAAAATAATTCCAATAGAATAAAACATTAGTGGATCAGGAGCGGATGTTCCAAAAAGTGCCCACCTGAAACCTTCTACGACTCCTACCATAGGATTAAGGTAGAATATTGTTTTATATGTTTCTGGCACAGCCGAAGCTTGATAAGCGACAGGTGTCGCATACAACCCTAGTCTTACGATCATAGGTATTACAAATGAAAAATCCCGATATCTCACTGATAAAGCGCTGGCCAAAATGCCCCCCGCTAAACCACTGAATAATGCTAACAATAGAAACAATGGAAGCCATAAAATGTAAGGGCCTGGAGTGTACCCATAATAAAACATTAGAGCTATAAGGCATATAAGTGTGACCCCAAAATCTACTAATCCCGATATTGCTTTTGAAAGAGGAATCACAATCCGAGGAAAGTAAATCTTTTTGATCATACTCTGTGCCCCTACTATAGATGATCCGGCATCACTTAGTAAAGTCGAAAAATATGTCCATGCTGATAATCCTGCGATCGTAAATAAAAGGTGTGGCACTTCACCTGTATCGACTTTTACCACCGTACCAAAAACAAAACTCAAAATCGCTAAATTAAAAATAGGATTGATAAATGCCCAGATTAGGCCAATGTATGTTTGTGCGTATTTGACTCGGATGTCTCTCCAAGCTAAACTAAAGAGAAGTTGACGATATCTTAATATCTCTCCAAAGTCAGGTAGTAATGACTTTGATTCCGCATCGATGATCGTTTTTTCCATAATGTGCAACCTAATAAAAAAGTGCTGATCTTCCATAAGATGAACAGCACTTTTTATTTCTATTTTAATTAATATCTATCGTATAATGACCAATTTTCCAAAACCATTCTTGAATAGATAGTCCGTATTATTCTGCGTAGGATCACTGAATCGATCATAATTACTTCCATCAAGCTTCTTTGTAATTACTTGATAGAGATACGTCCCATTACCCAGTTTTTCACCAAATTCATCAGTCCCGTCCCACTTATATTCTGTTCTATTTATACCTATGCGTAGGTTGCCTAGTTCCGCAGCAGTAATCTCTCTCACCACTTTACCCGTAAGTGTCATTATACTTATGAGAATATTACCAGGCTCTTCATTACCTGTAAGCGTAAATATGAATTGTGTACTTGTACTAAATGGATTCGGATAGTTGAACACATTTGATACCATCTCCTCATTGTAAACTCTAAAATCCACTTCATAATCCAAGCTAGCAGAAGCATTTCCTGTAGCATCTCTTGACTGCACAGATAATGTATATCTACCATCTTCTAGCAGTTCTGGATTATACTCCAAGACGGCCTCATTTTTATCCCCAGATTCCGCTGCCATGAAACTTATCGCTGGATCATCTACCAGTATTTGCGTAATCTCTTGATTAGGTGATATAAGCGACACAACAAACTTGGATGGATCATCTAACAATAAGTAAGGGTTACTATCATCTAAAACCATTCTGATTAGTGGATTGGACGAAACAATATCATCATTCATGATTTGAACTCCATCAAATGTAACATCTAACAAAGGGTTTATTGAATCCTTTTTAACATCAAATTCGATAAGTGAAAAATTATTGAAGTAGTATTTCTCGTTTGGTAATTTTGTTTTATTTAGTTGAGTTTGTAAGACATGCTTTCCACTCATTCCTTTAGTGTCCAATTCAAATGTTTGAACAACAGATCCATTTGCGCCCAGTCCAGGTACATCCATATTGTAAGTTGTTACAGCATTTTCGCTATCGATAATTGCAAATTCCAAATCAGTTTCGGGCAACGAAATATTTGAAATATTATCAACTCTAAATTTAATAACCAGTTTTTGTCCCTCATCCAATTTTTCAGAATCGAATTTAAAGTCACGTTCAGTGTTAAGTGCAAAATCTCCGATTCCAGTATAATACACTCTAAATTTATCTAATTGAACTGTAGTCTGATTTGCTGCATCTTTAGAGGAAAAAGCAAGCCTTAAATATGGAAAATCAGTTGGGTTAATATTACTCAAATCAAAATTTGTTAGTGGAAGATCACCAAAAATTAGAGTTTCAGTACCCTCATAATTAACTCCAATAATATCTATGCTGATTGAATCATTCTCTGGTATGGAAGAAAAGTTTACATTCCATTCTAGTTCATCCCATTTCGATGATGGACCTATCATAGTAGATGATATATTTCCCTTATCCCAAAGTGACTTTATCTGATAAGTTACCTCCTGTTCTATCGAAGGGTCAGTCTGATAATCCTCAGTTACAACTTTTCCATTATCTTTTTGATAAACGAAGGTATAAGGTAACGGTCCAAGCTCTTGTAATTCAACTAATTTAGTCGCTCCTTGTTTTTCTAATGTTTCGAATATATTTGTTCCTATTATATCTTTGTCAGCGGCCCAATCCTCTATGTTATAAACTTTATTTGATTTAGCAACAAATTGCAATGCGACTACATATCCATTCGGGATAGAGTCGTTTATCACACTTATTACTTTCTCTCTCTCTTCTATAGTTGAAGTTGGATATTCTAGATAATTTGTCCTTCCACTAGTTACGTTTGTACTTGTGCTACCATACATTGGGGAATCTGCTTTTGTATCTACAGTTACTTTACCCGTACTGGGATCAAATATTACCATCACAATTCCAAAATCGATATTTCTTCTCCATTTATCCCACTGAGCAGCATTCTTATAAAACTCTACCCGGGAGGCTGCTCCAGTTTTATTCCCATTTAACATCCTTATTTCTTGAACATTATCTACGAACTTCAACAGTCGACTACTATCCACATATTCAAGGTTCTCAAACTCATTTCTCAAAAATTGAAAATAATGCTCTTGACTCCATCCAGCACGCTGTCCCGGTTCATATACAAAAGAACTTTCTCTCCATACGATCTCACCAGTCGAGGTATTTTTACTTCCAACTCTCCAGTAGTAAACTGTCTCATCCATGAGATCGAAGTCAATTTCCCATTTGATAATTGATCTGATGTCAGCAAATTCTTTCTTCTTTAATGAAGGGCTATCAAACAACATCGTAGTATCCAACTCCACGAAGAAAGTCTGAGGATCTCCAAAAGCATTAAATGTACTTGCTATTAAACTTACATTTTCTGTATTTACTATGCCGAATTCCTCAGGAAATGTAGGTACGGCGCTATTATTCAATATAAAAAACTCATGTCCTTCTATGCCATTTTGATCTCTCAATATATTATTCGCTTCAGCGTCTGGACTAGGCTGCTCGTCTATCTCATTACCATTATCTACATTCACTAAGATTCTATTTCTTCCTACCAATTCTATCGAACTAATTGGAATCGTAAAACATAGGTTGACATTATTTGCAGGTGCTAATATTCTCTGAATAGCTTCATACTCAATCTCTCCATTGGGATTTTCATGTTGTACTAACACATCAATACTGTCCCTATCATATTTACCAATATTAAGTACATCGAGACAAACCTCAAAACTCTCCTCATATGTATCAATAAACTTTGGATTTGTATTAACAGTCGATGCATCTGGTATAAAGTCAGGAGTTCTAAAACTTGGCAACTTCACTGCAGGGTCACCGTGAAAAGTAAGTTGCTGATAAAATGTTACGTATCCAAAATCTTTAAAATTCTTAAATTCATCAATTACTTTGATCAGAGCTTCTCCTATTGATTTCTCATAAGACTTACCTCCTAATTCAGAGTAGAATTGTTTTCCAAATTGATTTTGAACTCCGATATATGCAGTACCTGATGCTGCAACAAATGCAATAGATCCCTTATCTTTTTCTAATACAAACTTTTCAGAAATCCCTCCGTCGCTTGTATGTATATTTCCTGAATAACATCCAAGAGACATCAATAAAGGATATTTACCTCTATTTTCATAGTTTTCTACATTATCTAGATTGAAATCAAAAGCTCCTACACTAGCATGTCCAAAAAAAGTAATAATTGATAAACCATTTTTTATCTCATCAAAAATGAGTTCCGAAGTAGCGTCTTCTATTGGTTCAGTTGACTTCTTTTTAAATGTTTTCACATTAGCACCAAACATATTATTCTCTATGGTATCTCGCATTATTTCTAAACTATTAAATAATGCATCTTGAATATTACTACTTCCACCACTTAAATGCAACACATTCTTCTGCCATCTCCTGTCTTCAATCGTTGATGGATTATTTACATTTTGCTCATGATCTTTTACTTTATCAAGATAATTTCTGACATCATCTGAATTACCAGCGGCTAATCTTCCTATTGGAAAAATCGGAACGGGCGAGTTTTTGGTCGTCATAAGAATATTATCAGAACCAGGATTACCCCATGTAGGTACCTGAAAATCAATCGCTTTCTGAAGACTAGAATCTCTACGAACTCCTGGGTATTCAATTCCTTTTCCGATTATGAACAAAAACTTAGGATCATCATAATTCTTCGCAGCCCAATGAACATAGTTTTTCATTGATATGAAATGTCTGTCTATACCATATGCAAACTGATCGTATAACTGCTCAACATCTACCAAACTAGTCACCAAACCTCCACCAGTCATGCTCGATCTATAGTCGGCATATTCTTGTACCCAATCTATATTATCTTGATTTCTTAGTCCTTCGCTACTGATCATAAGAAATTCAGCATCTGTTCTATCTGCATACGAGATAAATGATCTAAGTTTGATACCCTTAGCACTCAATAGTCCTTTAGAAGGATCGCATATATGCAATGTATTGGGTTCACTAGAGGGATCAACGAGTATAGCTACCCTTCCATCTTCTAGTAGCTCCGGTAATATTTTAGTGGCATTTTGTATATCATAAATAATAGGCAACTCTGAACCATTGTATCCATCTAACTCTATGTATCTTTTTGATGATGATGGTGAAAGGAAAATTGTATGACTGTTTGCACCACCTATATGAAATTCTCGAGGATAAGTAACAGAAACTTCGGAAATAGTATTTTTATCAGCAATTGTATTATTTGACATAATAGTTCCAGCGACTGTTACGTCGACTTTATTATTGCCAATTAAATCACTAGAGACAGGAAAATTCAAAATCTGAACTGTATCTCTGATAGAAGATATTTGTCCCATATCTTCGCCATTGATCGTAATGTCTGTTCTGTGAAAAACATTATTTCCTCCGTATCTTATATAGACTTGGCCTTCTACATTAGCTGAAGATTTATAGTCTACTGGTACAGATAAAGTATTGGTCGCCTCTAAACCTGTTCCGTAGCCTTCACTTGATACAAAATTGGAATATCGAACTTGATCTCCTAATGTAGGTTTGTAATGGGTCAAATTTGAAGTTACAACTTCCTTGTGCATATAGAATTGCTCAGGTGCAATTGTGTTGCCATTTAAATTTACTTCAGATTGATCAAAAACTAATGAATTTGTTTCATTCGTCCACGTTATAAAATAGGCTGCATCATCAGAAACAAAACTGTAGTTTCTATTTAGGATATGATCTTCATTTTCATATAGAAACTTATCTAACTGGATTTTATTCTTCTCGGCAAAAAATTCAATGTAGCTATCATTAGGCCCGATAAAAAAACCTACTTCCTTCCCATAATTCCACATATGGAGTTTATCAAAAGAAATAGTATTGACAGAAATTCCATTATCCGCTAGTTCCTGTCGTGTGATTCGGTAAATGCCATCTGAGTCGACAGTAATTTTGGCATATTGTTTTTCATAATCAATCCATTCGTTACCGAATAAGGTTACTCCATTGACTTCCATCTGAGCAGATAGATCAATTGAGAAAACGGTAATAATAACCAGTAGTAGATATCGTATCATATAGTAGTTTTTGGTTTTACGCTACTGTTTTACACTCAGCTTCAAACCAGAAATTATTGTTTTTCCAAATAATTAATAAATTTATTAAATCTCAGTCTAATTGTTGGAGTAAAATGCTAGAAAGTGACAAATAGGTCGCGCATTTGTTAGTTATAACAAACTTTCTTGATCGATAGTGCATTATCATCCAAGATTTAGTAAATAATTTCTAGTTAATGGGCTGAAAATCGCATGTATTTTTGAAAAACACCTGCTGCACAGCTGGCTAATTACGAACTAAAAGCACCTCATTTTTCCAGAGTTCGCAAAATCCTATCAATGAAATAGCTAACTAGTAATTCAATTTTTCACTTATGCATGATTTCTAAATCCAATAATAATAATAATAATAATAATAATAACATCGTTAAGAATCTAGAAAATAGCGTTGTCCCAACATTTTTTATAACAGCATGATTTCCGAATAACTTCACTGTTAAATTGTAGATCAGTAAAAAAGATCCTAAATTTTGACTACCCCACCGCAAGCGGATGGAGCATTAGCCAAAATTTCCCCAACCTAAAGGTCGGAAATCGGATCTTTTTTGTGATAAGGCGTTTTTATGCAAAATCATCTTTTTAATGACCCCGGTGCAAGCATCGGAGAATTTAAGTATCAAAATGCTAAAATATTGTCGTTAGGATATTTCACTTTCATCTGTGCTTATGTTTCTAACTCAATTAACTAAAAATCTACAACCGGAGGCATCTCAAAATTACTATTGCTTGGCTTCACGTTCTTCATCTCTCTCCATTAGCGAATTTAAGGTATTCATCATTTCTGGGGGCATGGCGATCCAAATTACCTCTTTCATAATATATGTTCTAAACTCAGATATGATATCTCACGATGACAACATGATCAAGTGATTCATCTACTTGCAAATTACAAAACTGCGCTCTGAAAATCATTAAGAAACCAACTTTTACATCATAATTTTTAAAACCCACATAATTCTGTACCTTAGCAATTTTACAAAACTATTAAGATTCATTTTCTTTTACACACAAATAATTAAGCTTATGAAACGAAAAACGACTAGTTTAATAGTGCTACTATTCTTGTGCACAGGATTGCTGGCACAATCCTCAAAAAACAATATTATAAAAAACTTAGAATTTCAAAAGGCATTGGGTTTTGAAATGCTGCCAGTAGATCTTCTGAGTTCTCAACCTTCAATAACATTAGAAAATATCAAAGTTGAGAAAGAAGTTTCCCAAGCTGAATTTCTAAGCTTGAACACTTCGACTTTTTCGAAGTTAAAAAATTCACCTATTGAATTGATTGAAATCACCATTCCTTCTCAAACCCACGGTGACATTAACTTGGAATTATATAAGACAAAAATAGTATCTGATGATTTCAAAGTATTCGTTGCAAGTGACAGGCAGAATCCTTATGCATACAATTTGGGAACCTTTTATTGGGGATCTGTAAAGGGAGATGATGAATCTATCGCTTCTATTTCGATATCATCAACAGGTGTATCTGGCTTTATACATTCAAAAGGCGAGACATTCGTTCTAGGAAAATTAGAGAATGAAGATAACACTTACATTCTTTATCGAGAAAGAGATTTACTCATACAAAACACTGTGGGATGTGATGTTGATGATTCAAAACATCTTATTACGAAAAAAATAGAATCAGCAGTAAGAATCGAAGACCCAAATAATTGTGTAAAAATGTATATCGAAGTTGATAACGATATATTCAATAATAAAGGTACAGTCCAAGCAACCACAGATTATATCACTGATGTATTTGCCCAAGTTGCTATTTTGTATGCAAATGAATCTATAAACTTTGCAGTAAATGAGATTGTGGTATGGGATGTTACAGATCCATATACTGGCCCAAGCACAAGTAATT
>CAXBGT010000046.1:0-29507 GCA_963975265.1 uncultured Saprospirales bacterium | reverse complement strand
GAGACTCTGTTCCATTCTTTTTGGAATATAGTGCTGATCTTTCTGAGCAATTATATGTAGCTTCATTTATGGAGGTTCCAGAAGGAGAAGGGAGATACATTATAGATGACAATAGTCTGGTTAATGGAAGAGTTTATAAATATGTAGGGCCAGGGAACGGTATATATGAACCCTTCACTTCACTAACGCCTCCTGAGAAAAAGCAAATTTTAAGTTTTGGTGCAAAGCTAAGACCCAATGAGAATATCAATATTGGATCTGAAATATCACTAAGTAATACAGACATAAACAGATTTGCCGAACTAGGAAATGATAATAATATTGGATATGCAGCAGTCCTAATATATGATCAAAAGATTAATCTTAATAAAAAACGAAAGGTCAATTTATTCATAGATAATAAGGTGGAATTCGTTGATGCAGATTATGTGCCTCTTAACCCATATAGGAATGCCGAGTTTAATAGAGATTGGAATCTTTCTAATCAATCGATTATTGGTCGGCAGAACCTTTTAGAATCCACAATAGGAATTGGTATTATTGATTCGATGGAGATTACATATAATGTTAAATACTTTGGAATTGAAAATAATGATGTTCTTAGCGGTAGTGATTACAGTGGTGTAAATCATAATGCAAATATCACTTACCGTAGTGCAGGTTTAACTGTACTAGGTAAAATGGATTATTTATCTAGTGAAGGATTTGAAGAGAAAACATTATTCCAAAGACCAAAAGCGGAAATATCTCAAATATTGTCAAAAAAAAGAAGTCTTAAACTTGGAGCGATTTACGAAGGCGAAACCAACAAAAGATCTTTGATAAGCGGAACAAATGACCTATTAAAAAGCAGTTTTGCTTTCGATATATACCGTGCATATCTGGAAAATAGTACAGAGAATAAATTACATTATAAATTGCAATTTAGTAGTAGAAGGGATTTCTTCCCTAAGGCAGATAGTTTATTACAAAGTATAGCTACCAAAGAGGCAAGTACTTTTGCAAAATGGACCATTTCACCAAAACATGCATTGAGTTTTAATTTTGGGATCAGAGATTTTGAAGTAAGCAGAGAAGAACTATTACCTAATGCTAGCAGAAGTAAAAGAACACTTATTGGTAGACTTGATCACAATCTACAAGCATGGGATGGTCTTTTTATTTCTAATACTAATTATCTTATCAATTCAGGTCAAGAACCAAAAATTGAGTATTTCTATGAGAAGGTAGAGATAGGCCAAGGGGACTATATCTATATCGGAAACCCAGATTCTGTGTTGATCAACAATAACTTTAGATATGCACCTAGTCTTGGTACAGGGGAGTACATTCGATTGTCATTGATTAATAACGAATTCATCACAACAAACAATCAAAGCCTGACACAAAGTTTGAGACTAGATCCAAAAAAATTCTTTTCGGCTAGGAAAAAGAAGAAAAGAAAAGAAGCAAAAACTACAGCTCAAGAAGATCGAGAAATGGAATCAAGAAGAGAAAAGAAAACGAAGTGGACTGAAAATGTACTATCTAGATTATCCACTGTAAGTACGTATAGGATTGCCAAGAAAGTAGAAGATGATGGATCAAGTCAAGAAAGCACTTTTCTAAACTTTAGTTCTGTAGATACTAACTTGGTAAGCTATAACTCCCTTATCAGTAATACACTATTTATCAACAGGGGAAATCCGACAATTGATTTTCAAGTGGGAAACAAGGTTACAGAAAATGTATTTACACAAATATCAGGCAGAGAAAGCAGAGGGTTGTCAGAGAGTTTTTTTAGATCAAGAGTAAGATTGGCTAAATCTGCTGATCTGATATTAAATCTCAAGAATGGTAATCGTGACTATACGTCTATTATAGATCCTACGAGGAATCTTGATATCAATTTTTATTCAATTACTCCTGAGGTGAGCTATAGGCCAAGTAGTAATTTTAGGGTTAATTTGCAATATGCTTATGACAAAAGAAAACAACAGATTGGTGCTGGTGAAATAGCCACTAGTCATGACTTCACTCTAGCTACAACCTACCGACAAGCCTCTAATTCCAATCTCAATTTCTCAGTTAGTTATGTGAATGTAACCACCGATGTACAGCCCAATAGCCCAATAGAGTTTGATCTCCTAGAAGGCTTAAAAGAGGGAAGAAACTTCATCTGGAATGCACTATTTACCAAACGACTTTCCAATAATATCGATCTCAATATTAGTTATGAAGGTAGGAAAACGGGAGATGCCTCTACTGTGCATATTGCAAGGGCTCAGGTGAAGGCTACATTTTGATCTGATTTCATTAAGATTAATTTATCTTTCTGTTTTGCTAAATCATACCATAGTTGGCAATGGGAAGTAAATGAAAATTTAAATGGTTTAGTGAGACAGTATTTTCCAAAAGTCCATGATTTTACTAGTATAACTTATGATCAAATGCTTTATGTTCAAAATGAACTTAACAATCGTCCCAGAAAGAGGTTAGGATTTAAAACTCCAAATGCAGTTTTCGCCACCAAACTGGATTTTCATTTTGCTATATATTTGCAAAGGAGTTCATGAATTTTGCTTCTTCTTTAAAATATAACCGCGACGTTTCTGTATAGGATGGTGGAATTAATTTTGAACTGTATTCTACCTATAATTTCACTGCCTTGTCAAGCGAATAGATTCATCATTTACTATTTCTATGATGTATTCCGTACGAATATCTTCTTTGTCGATATAAAGTCGATCTTCAGAAATGGACCAAGTAATATCTGCATAGAAATGAGCATCATTCTCTGCGAGTTGTAGTTCTGATCCTTTTCGTCCGTCTTCAAATATTAATGAATATCTCCAATACCCATTTGGGAATTCCTTTGCTTCACAGCGAGTCATGAAATAAATACTACCAGATGTATTCTCCGTTTCTATGTCATGTTTCCAACAACCTAATAGTTCTGATGCTGTAATGTTGTTTTCATCTTTATTACACGATATAGCAAGTAAAAGGACGAGTATAGAAAATATTAAATTTTTCATGTGATAGTTTTTTATCAAAGACACCAGATTCGGTAAAATGGGTTGGGTATGGACCGGATAACTGTATTCGCGACTTGAGTCGCGTGTAGGCCACTCACGGTTTCGATATAAATTATTGAACACAACATTCAAGGGTAGTAATCACATTGCTTGAAGAGGTCAGACCACTTTTGTTATCAAAAGAATGAATATTCGACCGTCCAAAAATCGAAATTTCTAAACCTGAATCACTCACCTCCAATTAACTCTATAAATTCATTCTCACTCATAACCTGTACACTACCTAGGGCCTCCGCCTTCTTCAATTTAGAACCAGCTTTTTCACCAGCTACCAAAATGTCCAAATTTTTACTAACCGCGGATATGTTCTTTGCGCCATGTTTGGCTGCTAATTCCTGTGCTTGCTTTCTACCCATGCGTTGAAGAGAACCCGTAAAAAGAATCGTTTTACCAGCTAAAGGAGCATCTTCAGCAATCTGGAGTGGTTTATCTTCTTCAGTTTGGGTGAGATTTACACCATATGATTCCATACGTTCTAACATTCTCACGTTAACAGGATTTGCGAAATATTCAATTACATTTCTCGCTACTACTGGACCTATGTCTTTGATATCAGTGAATCTTTCT
This sequence comes from uncultured Saprospirales bacterium, assembly GCA_963975265.1. Classification (GTDB taxonomy): domain Bacteria; phylum Bacteroidota; class Bacteroidia; order Chitinophagales; family Saprospiraceae; genus CAJXUU01. The sequence goes on along the minus strand of CAXBGT010000046.1, from coordinate 25,863 downwards.
TCATCCCAATCTCGAAGATCGAGCACATGATTTATCTCTTGTGCAATTAATTGTGATGCTCTTTTACCTAAATGATGGACAGTAAGAGAATGAAGTAATTTTGAAATAGGGTTCTCTTTCGCTTTATTGATACTTGCTTCCAGTTTGTCTGCACTTCGTTGTCCGAATCCTTCTAATGTAGCAATCTGATCATAATCTAAATTATAGACATCAGAGATATCTTGCAACCAACCTTCTTCGTGAAAACGTTCTACATTTGATTTGCCGAATCCATCGATATTCATCGCTACTTTTGATACGTGAAAAATGATTTTTTGCAGATCTTGAGCACCGCATACACAGTTAGGACAACGCCAAGCTGACTCGGTATCGATTTTTATCAAGGGAACTGGAGTATCCGTTGTATTGATCGGGCAAAATTCTGGAAACTTAGGTGGTTCTTCTGACCCATCCCGCAACTCCTCCAATGATTTTACTATGTATGGGATCACATCACCTGCACGTTCTACTACAACAGTGTCGCCAATCCGCAGATCCTTGCCTACTATAAACTCCTCATTGTGAAGAGATACTGAAGAAACCATAACTCCGGCAATATGAACAGGGTCAAGCTTGGCCACCGGTGTAATAGAACCAATCTTACCCACTTGATACTCAATGTTTATCATCTTTGTAGTAGCCTGTTTTGCTTTGAATTTATAAGCAATAGCCCATCTTGGATGATGAGAAGTATAGCCACATCTCTCTTGTAGTTCTAGGCTGTTCACTTTCACCACCATGCCATCTATTTCATAGTGATAGGCATCTCTTTTTTCTTCCCAGTCTTTGCAGAATTCTATGGCTTCTTGGATGGAATCTACAACTTTACGTTCCGCAATCGGTATTTTAAAACCCAAATCTCCTAGTGTTTCAATTCCTTTATCATGCGTGGCAAGAGTAGGCAACATGTCATTACCTGCTGAATCGACTGCATAACCTAACTGGAAGATAAATGCCTCTAATCCTCTTCTTCGAGTTTCGTTAGCATCTTTGGTTCTTAATCCTCCTGTAGCAGCGTTTCTTGGATTAGCAAAAAGCTCTTTTCCAGATTTTACTCGTTCTGCATTTACCTTATCGAAATTGTCTTTTCTTATCAATGCTTCCCCACGTAGCTCAGCTTTGAAGATTCCAAGCTTAGAAAAAGATGCCTTGAGCGGAATTGATGGCATAGCTTTGGCATTTGGAGTCATTTCTTCTCCTTTGACGCCGTTTCCTCTTGTCGCGCCACGTACTAGGTAGTCACCTTCATAAACGAGTGCGATACTACCACCATCAAATTTAGGTTCTACACAATATTCTACTTTAGATTCAGGATCTAATCCACATAATTTTTTGATCTGTTTGTCAAAATCATTAAGATCATCTGCATTATAAGAATTGCCCAGAGATAGCATTGGGACCGTATGTGCCACGGGAGCAAAATCTTCATTTAGGTCACTGGCCACTCTTTGTGTTGGAGAATCTAAAGTGATCAAGTCAGGATGAGAAAGTTCTAAGGCTTCTAGCTTTTTGTACAATTGATCATACTCATAGTCTGATACTACAGGTTGATTCTGCACATAATATTTCCATTCATGATACTTCAACAGATCTCTAAGTGACCCAATATCCAAAGGGGAAATATTATTGAGTACCAACATCTGTTTAGAGAGATCGTAATTTTTCTTTTGCTCTTGAGTAGAATACATTTCGCTAGATATTTGTACTAGCAAATGTAATGGAAACGAAGTAGGAATGTCAATCTAGATAATATAAATTAGTTTTGATTCTAAGGGAGAAGACTGAAATAATATTAGTTTTGTGAAATACGATTTGGTAGACAAGTTTTGATTGACCAAGTACTATCTATAAGTCATACAATAAAATACAGTGTAAATTTGAAACGAAAAACTGATCAACTCCATACTGATCTAAATATTATTAAACTAACCTACAGTCTATTATGAAAATTTGGGGATACTTAATTGCAATTGCTTTGTTATTGGCAGGATTAACTGCGGCTCACACTACTTATAAGAACCCCAAACCCACTGAAATTCATTTTACGAAATATAGTACAAAAATCCTTGCTAAAGAAGATATTCCAGAATGGCTTCACTTGACAAATTGTAATCTGGATCTGACTGATGCTGTTTATTTCGAATCTGTTTTCTCGGAAACTAGTGATATTGACGAAATTTTTGTTCCAATCAAAACTTCTTCTGGAGTTGATAGCATGGTACATGTTGTACTACTTAGTATCAAAGACAAAAAGACTATCGATGTATTTAAGAAGTTAATTACTCTAGAAAACGATGTAGAATTAATAAAATATATGATTGAAAATGATTCCATCATACATAGAAAAAGAATTGAAATTAAAGGGACAGTGCGAAACTGGATGGATAGAGATGACAAAGAAACTAAAAAGTTTAGAGAAGCACTCCCAAAACTTAACAGTAAGTTCGTTATAATTGAAGAGGGAGTAAAACCATCAAAAGGAAAGTTAATTCTTATACCACTTGCTTTTTTAATCTTCTATCTCCTACTTTCTAAGAAATCGATTAAAGAAAATTAATACAGAATAATATAAATAGAAATATAACTCAATTCTAAATTTATGCTAAATACCAGAGTACAAAAAACACCTTTCTAAGATAACCCTTCTCTTAACGAATATCAAAAAAAGATCATAATCAAATGTGGGTTAACTGTAGCGGCTGCCGGTCGGAACATTGATGATTCTGAAGTATCATTAATATACAACATAGCCCAATCTATGGAGATGTGATCAAACCATCTAACAGGTATTTGCAAGAAATGCCCTTTGAAAACCAACGTTTTCTCAAAATTAGATGCAATTGCTCAATGAAATCAGATTTTGAATACATGGAACAATTACTTTTGGAAAATTGAAATAACCAAAATCTATTTAGGTTGATCATTTCTCTTCTAAAAAAACTTCGATTTATAAGGATACCTCACATTATACATCTCCTCTACCATAATTTTAATCTTGGCTTTTAGCTCGGGTATATTCTCTCCATCCACAGCCGAGATAAACATGTTATCGTGCTCGTAATTATTTTTTAAGTTCTGTTTTAGCTCTGCAAGAATTTCTACTTTCACATCCTCGTCTAGTAATTCATCGAAGTATCGTTTTCTATACAAATCGATTTTGTTGAATACTATGAGTGTTTTTTTGTCGCCTACTTCTAGTTCTTCTAACGTTTTATTGACCGTCTTAAGTTGATCTTCAAATTGTGGGTGAGATACATCTACTACATGGATAAGGATATCACTTTCTCGAGTTTCATCCAATGTAGATTTAAAACTTTCTACTAAGTGGTGAGGTAATTTTCTGATAAATCCTACTGTATCTGACATCAAGAACGGCATACGGTCTAGCACTACTTTTCTTACAGTAGTATCTAATGTGGCAAACAATTTATCTTCAGCGAATACTTCTGATTTACTGAGCAGGTTCATCAAGGTAGATTTTCCAGCATTCGTATATCCCACCAATGCCACTCGGATCATGTCACCACGGTTTTTTCGCTGGGTGACTGATTGTCTATCTATTTTTTCTAATCTCTCCTTGAGAAGCGCTATTTTATCCCAAACGATCCTTCTATCCGTTTCGATCTCCATCTCTCCAGGACCTCTCATTCCTATTCCTCCTCGTTGTCTTTCCAAGTGACTCCATAACCCTCTAAGTCTTGGAAGAAGATATTTCATCTGTGCCAATTCCACTTGTGTACGTGCCTGTGCAGTTTGTGCTCTACTTGCAAATATGTCGAGGATGAGCGTACTCCGATCTATGATTTTTACTTTTAGTTCTTCTTCTAAAATGCTGGTTTGCTTCCCTGTGAGATCATCATCAAATATGACCATGACAACATCCTGATTTTCTTCGATGTACAGGCGTATTTCTTCCATCTTTCCAGATCCTACGAAGGTCCGAGCATTAGGGTGCTTAAGCTTTTGAGTGAATTGCTTAACCGTATTTGCTCCTGCTGTCATTGCTAAGAACTCGAGCTCATCAAGATGTTCTTGAGCTTCTTCTGTTTTTTGTCCATCCATTATCACACTGACTAGAACAGCATTCTCTACACCCTTTCGTATACCTTTTTTCTTTTCTCTCCCTACTTGCCAATTATCACTCATATATTTTTTATCGATTTGAGTACAAATATAAGGAAATGAAGGTTAAGGAACAATATGGTAGCCTTAATTGAAAATGAGTAACTTAGAGCGACAACTATTTTATCAAAAGCTACTAAGCATATCAAAAAAGAAAATGATTAAGTATTCCCATTCGCTAATTCTCTTGGTTTTATTAATTTGTAGCTGTCAGAATGAATCTAAGAAGTCTGAGCTATTGCCTCAAGGTCCCAATAATTGGGCATTTACAGCCTTTGAAAAAGTAGACAGCCTCAACCCTATATTAAACCCGACTGCAAGCCTAAAATTCGAATGTCCGATATCAAAAGAACAGAGAAATTGGGAAGAAAGAAATGTGCTAAACCCGTCGGCCATAGTAAAAGATGGAGCGGTGTATTTGTTTTATAGAGCCCAAGACCTAAGTGGAACATCACGTATCGGTTTAGCAATCAGTTCTGATGGGCTTAACTTTAAGAAACAAGAAAGTCCTGTATTCTATCCTGATAATGATTCCATGAAAGTATATGAATGGAATTACAGAAAGATGAATAATTCTAAAATTGAAGATTGCAAAAATTGTTACTTCGACGGAGTAGAGGATCCAAGGATTATCGAAAGTGAAGATGGAGTCTATTATATGACTTATACAGCCTATGATGGAAAAACTGCTCGACTAGCTATTGCCTCATCCAAAGACTTAATGACTTGGACTAAGCATGGATTAGTATTAAAGGATGAAAAGTATGCTGATCAGTGGTCTAAATCTGGAGCTATAGTAGTGGACGTTATAGGGAATAAAAATGTCGCTAAAAAAATAGATGGTAAATACTGGATGTATTTCGGAGATACTAATTTGTTTATAGCAAAATCTGATGATCTTATAAACTGGGAAGTATGCATAAATGACGAAAACGAAAAGATGATATCCGTATTGCATCCACGAATGGGGTATTTTGATAGTAGGTTGGTGGAGCCTGGCCCATATGCGATATATAGAGAAGAAGGGATTCAATTGATCTATAATGGAAGCAATGCAGCCAACTATAATGACCCAGCCCTACCAAGGTTCACATATGCTGCGGGACAAGCTCTTTTTGATAAAGACAAACCATACAAGCTAATAGACAGGACAGAAAATTACTTCATTTATCCAGATAAAGATTACGAAAAAATCGGTGAGGTAAATGAAGTTTGCTTTGTAGAAGGTTTGGTGAAGTTTAAGGATATGTGGTTTCTGTATTATGGGACGGCAGATTCGAAGATTGCTGTTGCTACGCATTCTCTGTAAGGATAGTTTAGTTCTAACATATTTACTATCAATATTTAGGAATTTTCACCGTCTTAAATCAGTAAGATATTCTTATCATTTCTTCAGCATTTTTTGTTGGAGATTCACCTACGGATAATGATCACAGATGGTCAAGTGTCAACACTATTAGTAGTAATTCAAAAAAAGAAGTTGATAGTCTTAATAATGAATTGATAGTTCTTAAATTATATCGAAGCATTCAAATTGATAATTGAAAAATTGACTAAAGACTAGACAGTGTTTCTTACCCCTTTTTTATTTTCTCTTTCTACTTGCTCGTCATCGTTCATATAAATTTTACCGATTAGAATCTAAGCTAAATGAAAGGGATTTAACATGCTAGGCTATAACTGTATTTCAAAATAAACTAAAACTTTTTTCAACTCCTTTCCAACCTTTTCTAAAAATATAACCACTATATATGTGAAAGCGAAATTACTACAAGCAATCAATGAACGAAACACAACTAATCATCCAATGCAAAGCCAATGATAGAGCTGCTCAAAAAGCACTCTACTCGATGCACAAGGATAAGTTGTATACGATTGCTTATAGAATTTGCAATGACTTTGATGCGGCGAGTGATATTCTTCAGGAAGCATGTATCGATGCATTCAAAGGAATTAGTCAACTAAAGGAACCGAAGTTTTTCTATGCATGGATTAAGAAAATGGTGATCCGTAAGGCATATAATTATGTGACGAAGAAGAAGGATCTAGTTAGCATCGAGGAATCATCGGCTGCGAATCTGTCCACACCAGAACAAGGAGATACTGATTATATAGAGCGGGCTATTCTATCGCTGCCTTTTAAGAGTAGGACCGTGTTTGTCATGGCAGAGATAGAAGGATACAGTCATAAAGAGATAGCGGCTGAATTGAATATTTCGGTCGGGATTTCAAAGTCTCAATTGAACTATGCCAAAACAAAATTGAAAAATGTATTAAGTGAATATCTAATAGGATGAGCAAAGCAAAAATGACATATGAGGAGATGATCTCCAAGCTCCATGCTCAGACTTATAGTGCGCCAGACCGGTGGGAAGAAATAGAAGCCGAATTGAAATTGAACGATCAAGTCTCTCAGCTTAAAACGCACAAAGCTCCGACAGATTTATGGGATAAGATTGATGCAGAATTAGATACAATACCTGAAGCTATACCAGAAAAATTCAGAATAAATCCAAGAATCTATTTATTAGCTGGAATTGTGGCAGTGGTTGGCTTAATAATATGGATGACACCAAAGAAAAATGATCTAGAAATCTCATATTCATCAGAAGTGGTTGAGAGTGTATCAGCATCGAAACCAATAGAAGGGCCCGTAAATAATGAATTTTTAGAAGCGATCAATTTTATAGATCATAATGAATTCCTATACTCTGCAAAGGATAAGTTAGATTATGAAAAACATATGGCAAAATTGGAAGAAGCTGAGAAAGAAATACGGCTAATGCAAGAGCAATATGGAGCGGATAAAAACTCTCAAAAGATGCTTGCGAAAATAGAGAGAGAAAGCCGAATTAATTAAATCAATGATAAAAGGTGCATAATGAACCGAATTACATTTACCGTCGTACTTGCTTTTTTTTGTTGCACATTGGGTTTTGCTCAAGGGCTGACCTACAAAGAAATAAAGACCATAGAAAAAAGTATTCCATGTACGAGTAAGAATAAACTATCCATCTCTGGAGAGCGTACATACCTCAACTTATCATCATGGAACGAGAATCATATCAAAGCAAACATCAATGTAATATCAAAATATACAGATAAGAATCAAGCTAGTGCAGATTTAGAAAAGTAAATGTTGTTTTTGAAAAAAGTGGCAAATCGATCATCTATAGTAATGCATTACGTATAAAATCCCCAGCTGATAAACCAAAATCAAATATTACAATAACTGTAGATCTCAAAGTGCCTAAAGGAATGAAAGTGGATATATCCAATGCTTTTGGAGAAATAGAAATCTCAGGCGAATTTGAGATGATAGAGAGTCAAAGTGATTTTTCAGCTATCAATATCTACGATTTTTCTGGAGTAACTGATATACGCACGAAATATGGAGACATAACAGTAGACCGATATAATGGTGAGATGAACATCAAAGCAGATCGATCAAATGTAACCTTAGAAAATGTAACAGGTAAAACAGAAATAGAAGCTAGCTATGGAGAATTGGAAATATCCTATCCTAGGAGATCAGCTTTTTATAATGTAAATGCTTCTTACTCTCCGATATCACTTTATATCCAAGAAGACTTTGAGGAGGCTGTAGCATTGACTTGTAAAGAATGCTCCATCATCGGAAAGGAAGATATTTTACCCTTAAAAATTTCAATAGAAGGAGAAGATTCTAATGGAATAATATCTAAGACTAAAGGAAAAAAACCAACGAGCTTGATAAGTTCAGAAATAGAAAATATTAAGATCAAGACTTACAAATCAAAGTCAACTAAACCGACACAATGAAAAATATATTTATAGTGATATTTATAGCTATAGCAGCTGGAATGTCTGGACAATCAGTGGATCAATTTTCTCAAGATTCAGTTCTCTATCTCACAGCTGAGCAAGAAGCATTTATGATAGATAAAGAGACTAAGTACCTTTTCAAAACTGGCCCTCTTGGATTTGAACGCAAAATTTCACAAGCTTTTTCAATTAATGCAGCTTTTTCACCTACATATTCTGGAAGCGGAGGATTGCAAGTTACCACTGGTGCGGAAGTAAGGTATTATTACAAGCTATCTAAATTAATAAAAGAAGGAAGGCAAGCAAACAATCTATCGAGCGAGTATTTTTCTGCAGGATTAGACTACGACGGCTCCTTGTTTGGTAATTCTGGAGTTAGAGTAAATTCATATGATTATAATATTTCTTGGGGTTCACAAAGGAGGTTTCTGAACTATGGATATATTGATTACGGTATGAAATTAGGTTATGAATCCTACAGTTATGATCTTACTAATTTCGGCGGGACATCGTATAGTGCTAAATTGATAAGGCTCTCTACTAAGACTGCTGTTGGATTTGCTTTTGGACAGAGGTATAAAATTAGGGACATGGTTAAATGTCCAATATTCAAATGTCATTTAGATAGGAAATCATCTTTCAAATTGGACTATAATAAAATATTTAATCTAGCATATGGTACAAATTCAGTAATCAATAATAGGTACCAATTTTTTGCAAATATAAACCCAAATATCTCATATGAACACAAAGTTGGAACTTCACCTTTTTCAATTAATCAAGAGCTTGACTTTCTTCTAGCTTTTAGTTCTAGGATAAGTAATAGTAATCCAAATGCAGGTATTAGTAGTTATAGTATGGCATATACGGTTAGTTTGCGCCACTATTTTAGATTAAAGTCAGAGATTAGAAAAGGGAAAACGGGCAATAATTTATCTGGAGTATATTGGTTTGGAGGAGCATCATTTAACTATGGAGATTCGAAGCTACCTCTTTTTGATATTAATAGCGATGTCACTGTAGGGAAACACAACTATATTAATATTCCTGTAGGATTAGGTTATCAGAAGTCGCTTTTGAATGATTTATATTATGACTTTCAATTAGGATTTGAATTACGAGCAAATGAAAACATAAGACCAAATATTTCTTCAATTCACCAAGCTGGACTATTCATTGAATTCAAAGTTGGAAAACTTTTTTAATACTTAAATTCTCCGATGCTTGCGTCGGGGTCATAAAGAAGATGTTTTTGCATAAAAACGCCTTATCACTAAAAAGATCCGATTTCCGACCTTTCGGCTGGAATAATTTTGGCTAATGCTCCTTCCGCTTGCGGTGGGGTAGTCAAAATTTAGGATCTTTTTTACTAACAAATCAACGATGAAGTTATTGGATAACTCTGACCGAGTTATAGATTCATACATACTATATAAGAAAAAATTATGACGCACTTTAAACCAAGGACAAATACCCCAGCATTGGGATACCGCCAATTACAAACTCCATATGCTGAAACAGATAAAGGGAGGATATTGATAAACCTATTCTCCCTGACTGTTTAATTCACTAGCAAAACAGAAAACAATCAAAAAATGAAATACATCTTTATACTAACTTTTGTGTTAATCGTGGCATCACTTTCTGCTCAAAAGTCGATGAGGATAGCGCAGGACTCGATTATATATCTTACAGCTGAGCAAGAGGCATTTATGATAGATAAGGAAACGAAGTACTTATTAAAGACCGGACCTCTGCAGTTCGAACAGAAATTATCAGAAGCTTTTTCTATTAATTTATTACTTGCTCCAGAATTATTATATGGTAGAATTTTTACACCAACGAGTGAAGAGACTTCTCTTTTTAGTGCTTATTTACAAGCAGAAACGGAGTTGCGATATTATTACAAGCTACCGCGCTTAATCAAGGATGGCAAACAAATTCAAGAAACTACAGAGTCATTCTTCTCTTCAGATTTCAAAGTTGGGAAAATATTCTGATCCTCTTTAAAATATATAAAAGTCAATAAGAATAAAATATTTGAATCAACAGCCATTGCTCTGGGGTGATACCCCATATCCTATAGTCGCTAGCAAAGTAATCAATAGTGCGGTAGCCCATCATTAACCGATCAAACACTTATAAATGAATAATCAACAACAAATAGAAGTAATCAAAGGCTGTGCTGTCAATGATAGTCAATCTCAAAGAGCACTTTTTATAGCATTCTCTGAAGAACTCTTAGCTACATGTAGGAGATTTATGGGTACTGAAGACGAAGCGAAAGATATACTTCAAGATAGCTTTATAAGAATATTTAAACATGCTCATACTTTCGATCCTGAAGGCGGAAGTCTCAAAGGCTGGACGAAAACAATATGCATCAGAATAGCACTCAGACAGTTAGAAAAAAATAAACGCACAGCTTCAATGGATGAATTAAAGCATATACCTACTGTTGATCCAGTTGCAGTTCAAAACTTAGATATGGAGGAGCTTTATTATATGATCAATAAGCTTCCAGAAAAACAAAGAACGGTCTTCAATTTATTTGTGGTAGAAGGTTATTCTCATGGAGAGATTGCCGAAATATTGGACTTAAATGAAACTTGTTCAAGGACAATCTTATCAAGGACTAAAAGAGTATTGAAGGAGAAGTTGATCAATGTCAATCTTGGATTTGGACGAGCTAGCTATGCATATTAAGAGTAAATATATAAATGCCGTTATCCCAACCTAAAGTGCAAAGGTATAGTTGCTTTACAGCGGACAGGCATTCCTTTGTATACAGCTGGTGTAAATCCCTTGATCGAGGCTTTTCTAAATGCTTCAACCGCAGCATTGTCAATATCTAGTGACACTTGTTGTACAAGCGCTATAGCTTCAACAGTACCATCAGAGCCAAACCAAATTTCTAATATTACAGTTCCTTGCACGCCATTTTCTCTAGAAGCAGCGGGGTATCTTAATGCCATATATAAATCTCTGATCCATTTGTCTTCACCTTGTATAGGAAGCGGTTTTTTATCAACCGTTTCTGATTGGAAGATATTTGGATATACTGAACAAACCATGAATTCTGTAGTTTGCTCGTACATACCTTTTGAACCTGATTTTGATTCAGATGGATCAACTTCGATTGTCTTTTTTGCACTACAACTCAATAGTGTAGAAACAATAAGGAAACTAAAAGTAAGGTGTTTCATAATCCGTTTTTTATGTATAGATATGTTTCAAATTGTTATATGAATTGAGTATCGTGTTAAAAATACAAGAATATGGACATTATCAGAACTTTTGGACCATGTATTGCCATTATATGATCGATGATAATTTATAAGAATAAGCAAGCTGCAAAATCGGTGATGAATTACCTTGGTAAGCAAGGTGTGCCATTCTTATTTTTAATAGATTTTGAAATGGAAAAGATTATCATCTGCATAGATTTTGATCGTGAACCTTCTTTGAAATTTGACATCAATGGGAAAACCAATTTCAATCAGGAACACGTCCTAAACAAAGAACTCTACTTTGATTCCTTTCCAATTAGTAAAACTGAATATGCTGTCGGTTTTGAGAAAGTAATGAATGAGATTCAATTGGGAAATTCATTTTTATTGAATCTAACATATGCAACAAGAGTTATGTCCAACCTAAGTTTGGATGATATTTTCCATTTAACATCCGCAAAGTATAGAATTCATTTGAAAGATGAGTTCGTTTGTTTTTCTCCAGAGATATTTGTGAAGATCAAAGATGGACGAATCTCTTCTAATCCTATGAAAGGTACTATAGATGCTATGATTGACAATGCTGAAGCTAAAATCTTAGCGGATGAGAAGGAGATAGCGGAACATTATACTATTGTAGATCTCATCAGAAACGATCTAAGTAGAGTAGCGAAGGATGTACAAGTGGACAAATTCCGATATATAGACCATGTTCAAACAAATGATAAAAATCTACTTCAAGTAAGTTCTAGAATATCTGGCCAGCTCCCTAATGATTATACAGATCATATAGGAGATATAATGTTCAGACTGTTGCCTGCCGGTAGTATCAGTGGTGCTCCCAAAAAGAAGACATTAGAAGTGATCCGAGCAGTTGAAAATCAAAATAGAGGATACTATACCGGCATTTGTGGCATATTTGATGGAGTTGATCTAGACTCAGGAGTCATGATAAGATTTGTAGAAAACCATAGAGAAGATCTATTCTATCGCAGTGGTTGTGGCATAACTTCTATGAGCGACATGGCTACAGAATATCAAGAAATGATTGATAAAGTTTATCTTCCAATTATAGACTCAACACCAACGGATTCCAAATCAAAACCTACTTCTATCCATGGATAACCGTCCATTACTCATAGAATCTATCTGCATTAAACATCAAAAGATACAATTGCTTGATTATCATAATCAAAGAGCTAACGATGCTAGATTTGAGCTGTTTAATATTGAGGATTTACTTGATTTTGAAAAAGTGGTTGATCTCAACGAAGCGAAAGAGGCAATCGTCAAATGTAGAATAGTCTATGGCAAGAAAATAGAATCAATCATATATCAACCATACGAACTTAGACCAGTCAATAGTCTTACAATAGTCGATATAGATGAACAGTGGAATTACAATTACAAATTCCTCAATAGGACCCAATTGGATTTCTATTTCAGTAAGAGGGGTGACGCCGATGATATCTTAATGGTTCAAAATGGGTACGTTAAAGATAGCTATTATGGTAATCTAGCCTTTCTGAAATACGGAAAATGGTATACTCCGGAACAACCTCTTCTAAAGGGCACTAGAAGAGCAAGTTTGATTGAGAAAGAATTAATTATTGAAGCCCAGATTCTAAAAGAAGAAATTCAGTCCTTCGAGTCTGTGAGTATATTTAATGCTATGATAGAATTTGGGCAAATCGAAATAGCTATAGATTTAGTTGAATAAAACCATCTCATATTCTTAAATTCAATCCAGCCCTAAAATTACTATTCTTTCCATCAAAAGTGCCTGCATTTAGAATGTTATCCGTAGATAAAAAACCAATGACTGGGCCTAATTGAGTTTTAAGACTAAGTCCAAAGTTTGCTGGATTCCCTGTTTTTATAGAATACAAAACCCCAGCGGATAACCAATTGTATAGATTAGCTGTTGCATTAAATCCTATGACGTTTGCCCTGCGATCCCCGTTGCCTACACTTTGTATTATTGCACCAACCGTCCATAGATCACTGATCTTAAATCTACCGCCGAGATAAATTTGCGTTGGTAGAGTAGTGCTAAATTCTGCACTAGATTCTGATATTTTTAGTAAACTTTCTATAGAATCAAGAATTACTATTTCATCATCTGAATTTATATAATTCGCTATATCAATACCCTCGAAAGTCTGAATTTCCTTAGAAGAGTATTTTTTGGGATCGACATCCCAATTGATACTACCAATATCCAGAACACTCAAAGATAACTCTAGTCTGTCTCCTACAGAAAGTGAAGCTCCTAAGTCAAATGCCCAGCCACCATTATTGCTGAAGAAATTATCAAAACTAAAATTCTGAATATTCAAATCAAAATCGTCTATATCTGTATAATTAAAAGCGTTAGATGACATCATTTCAAAATCCGTCTCTAGTGTTAATTGATAGATATCACTCGAAGTGGTTAGGTCTATTGTACTATTTTCTGTTTTGATTGCTTCGACACCATTGAGTCTTTTTGCCCTTACTCCAATACTTAGTGGGCCAAATGATTTCTGGATACCCAGATACAATTCATTGTAGTTGATATAATCAATCTGAGGACCAAGATTAAGTGTTTCACCAACAAAAGGCCCATTGCCAAAAGTGACAAAATTTGCTAGATCTTTTGTGTAGCTCATCCATCCATTTGCTTTCCAGGCATGACCGATAGATACTCTAAAAAAGGGGAGGTTGACAGATGCATCGAATGTGTTAACACTACTGTATCCGTATAGATCATTCACATCGTTCATTGAGGCAATCGCATTCGCAGGAGATAAGATTAGATTTCCCGTTGGGCCATCGATTATAAAGTCATTAATACTTGGTCCATTGGTGATGAAATCGGCTCCTAATCCTGATGAAATTGAAATCTTTCCTTCATCATTTAGTGCGGGGTTAAAATAGCTTCTTTGATATATATCATCGATGAAGAAGTAATTTATATTCTGCCCAATAGCCATTTTCGTAAATAATATAAATACGACTATAGAAATAATTTTTGATCTTTTCATGGATAGCATTTTGATCTGGAACATATGGGTTCCTTAAAGTGATTGATTAGAGAGTTGATTTGACCTTTGCTCCTACTTTGAACTTAATTCCATAATCATTTAAGATCCACAATGGGTCCTGAGATACCTGGCCAGTGTTAATTTTTACATTAATCAACATCTTTTTTGTTTTTTTAATATTCTGAAGTTGAGCAGAACTAAAACTTTCAAAAGTTGCTACTTCTTCACTTCCATTTGATAATCCTGTAGTCGCATCTACAGGTGCTCCAGGCATAAATAATCTATCTTGAAAAAGTGAATCTAGTAATATACCATCCGCAGTATAAAAGTAACCTTGGATCGTAATATCAGCTGGAAAATCATTTGCAATCACAGTTTTAAATTCTGCACTATTGGCATCATCAAGTTCATCAATTTCTAGATCTACATCTATCGTATCTTGAAGAACTAGATTATTAACCGACCCATTTAATGGAAGTTCTACATCAACTGAAACTAAGAAATAGCTTTCTTCATTTACAAAACCGGTGATCGTCTCATCCATATCAGGATTAGCACCTGCGTCGATGTCATATGTCACTCTTCTCACTTTCTCTTTGAAGAGATCAACAATGTTAGAATTTTCTTTAGTGAATGAGAATTCAGTGATCTTGACTTCTCCCATTTCATCCAATCTTGGATAGGCGAAGTCCACATTATTGTCTATTACTTCACTTTCCATATCGAGCATCTCTCCTGTAGTAGTTACCACCTGCATTGTATTGAATATTGACCTGACAGGAAATCCAAACGAATTTTCTACTAAAACTTTCACTTTCGGGTCTTCAAAAGCCAAACCACCACTTCTCCATGTATCTAGTACACCAATAGCTACAAAATCTCCATTGATATCAAAGATTTCACTTCCAAAATACCCTTCGACATAATCGAATGCTATATTGAAGAAGAAAATCGCCGCAATTTGGAACGTTTGTCTTTCGCCATCGACAGTTCTAGCATCATATTCTACTCTTATTTTTTTGTCATCGTCTATTAATGTCCATCCAAGTATAGATATTGAATCCGAGAAAAAATCTACTGGAGATGTTCCTTCATACGCTACCAAGAAATCTTTTTCAAATATTTGACCGTCTTTTGTCAATTGAGGAATAGTTAATTTCACATTTACATCCTCCGCAAATTGAGAATTAAAACGGAATACCATCTCAGTCTCACCAAAAATAGCTCTATCTACTCTTTGGTCACTAGCAAATGGAACAGGTACATCATATACAGAATCAAGTAATGGGGTGGGTAAAAATGGAACAGGAGGAAATACTGCTGTCACATCTTGACGGACGACATCCCCCTTATATACCAAGGTTACTCGATCTTGGTCATCTACAGTAAGGGATACATTATTCGCAGTATCATCATTGATCAAGTCATTGACACTAAATTGTGTATTAATCAATGGGATAGCAATTTCTACTTCTTGTTCTTCTCTGTCTATTGAATTTATTTGATCAACTTTAGAGCAGTTTGTAATAGAAAATGCAATGATCATCAATGTGGTAAGCAGTAAATGAGATTGCCATTTTATGCTATGTAATATTTTCATGTATCAATTTTTCTTTACCTAATGGAAGTCTTCCGTAAGATTACGTATTCATAATCTAGGGCGTAAGATAAACGTTTCAGTTTTCTTTTTCGAATTTGGAATCATATCGTATGCAAGACATATTAGAAGTCATTTTTTTTATCAGATTGTACTAGGGCTTCTATGTCTGGAATAAATAGACGATTAGCTGAAGAGTAATAGCTGAATATATACCAGCGACTATATCATCTAACATCACAGAAAATGGAGAATGAAGTTTTTCGTCTATTGCTCTTATGCCCAATGGTTTCAGAATGTCAAAAAACCGAAATATTACGAAAGCTAACAATACATTAACCCATGAAAACGGAATAAATAATATTGTAATCCATACTCCAATGGTTTCGTCTATCACTATTTTTCCAGGATCATGACCCCATTCTGGTTCTAATACTCGAGCACTCCAAGTGCCCAACCATGTAAAAATGATGACCAGTCCAATCAATAAAAGATTAAGGGTTAGAGATTGTGTGTTAGAATTTACAATGTCAAAAGTATTAGCAAGCAACACATATATAATCAATCCCAAAGCTGTACCAAACGTACCGGGGCCAAAGGGGGCGTATCCAAATCCCAAAGAAGTAGCAATGGTTTTTGCAATTCTATTTTTCATCATGACAAGGTATTTAACGAAATGGAAATCTATTTTCTATGCTCCGATAGCAAGTGTTTTCATTGCCTTTTTAGAAGCTGACTGTTCAGCAGACTTTTTATTAAAATCTTCAGCGGTAGCCACTTGCTGACCATCAATAAGAACAGCAACTTTAAATCTATCCCTCTTATCCATTTTAGATTTTGAGAGTGTTTGATAACTAATATCCATACTTTGTTTTTGGCACCATTCCAAAAGTAAACTCTTGTAGTTGTCGTCTTTTGTTTCGAGTTCATGAATATCCAAAAACTTCATAAGGATGTTCTTGATTACATATTGTTTAGTCTTTTTATATCCAAACTCTATGTAGATCGCTCCCAGAAGTGCTTCGAGTGCATTTCCTAACATGGAGTGGCTCATTCTGCCTTGAGAATAATTACTTAGAATAATATCAAGACCCATCTGATCTGCTATATCATTAAGTGTTTTACGTTTTACGATTTTAGATCTCATTTTAGTGAGGAATCCTTCGTCTTTATATGGGTATTTTTTAAAGAGATATTCCGCAACAATAGTGGATAGAACAGCATCTCCTAGATATTCTAACCTTTCATTGCTTGTACCATTCTTTCCATCATTATTCATGGACTTATGATAGAATGCACGCTTAAAGAGACCTAGTCTACAAGGTGTAAATCCTATTACTGGACGTAATTTTTGAGCAAGGTCCTTATCCTCGGACAAATAATAATTATACAGTCTAATTAGTGGTGTCAAAATCAGCTTTCATATCTTTTAATTACGATAGAGGCATTGTGACCTCCAAATCCAAATGTATTGCTGATTACCGTGTTTATTTTTCTCTCTTGAGCTTCATTTAACGTCAAGTTTAACTTTGAGTCAATCTCAGGATCATACGTATGATGATTTATTGTTGGTGGTATAAAGTTATGTTGTATTGCTGCTATTGCTGCTATTGCTTCTACTGCACCCGCCGCACCAAGTAAGTGTCCAGTCATTGATTTAGTAGAACTGATATTAAGATTATATGCGTGATCACCGAATACTTGGCCAATTGCTTTTGTCTCTGCTATATCGCCAAGTGGTGTAGATGTACCATGTACATTTACATAATCTATATCTGATGGGTTCAATCCCGCATCACGGATAGCCATTTTCATTACATTTCTAGCTCCTAAACCCTCTGGGTGAGGTGCTGTCATATGGTAAGCATCTGCAGTGGCACCTACACCTACGATTTCTGCAATAATGTTTGCTCCTCTTGCTTTTGCATGTTCTAGTTCCTCTAAAACTAAACATCCTCCACCCTCACCAAGTACAAATCCGTCTCTATCCTTATCAAAAGGTCTACTCGCAGTTTTAGGATCATCATTTCTAGGTGACAGTGCTTTCATTGAGCCAAAACTACCGATTCCTGCTTTTGTTACAGACGCTTCCGAGCCACCAGTGATCATGACATCCGACCTGTCTAATTTGATGTAATCATAAGCTGACGATATTGAATTCGTAGATGATGCACAAGCAGATACCGTAGTAAAGTTAGCTCCTCTGAACCCATATTTGATAGAAATAAGTCCAGGAGCTATATCCGCTATTAATTTAGGTATCAAGAATGGGCTGTATGCAGGTACTCCGGTTCTTAATGCTGCCTCTTCGATATCATGTTCAATCGTTTCGAAACCGCCAATTCCGCTTCCCCAGATTACACCCGCTCTATCAAGATCGACTTTTTCAATATCAAGACCAGAATGATTCATAGCTTCTTCAGCTATTACCATAGCAAAATGCGAAAATGGATCCATTCTTCTAGCTTCTCTCCTATGAATGAAGTCTTCTGCATTAAAATTTTTAACTTCACAAGCGAACTGCGTTCTAAACTGTGAAGCATCAAATCTAGTAATAGGTCCAGCACCACTGACACCATTTTTTAGTCCTTCTACATATTCTGGATATGTATTACCTATCGGCGTTAGAGCTCCTATTCCTGTGATTACTACTCTTCTCATAAAATGATTTTTATCAAAAATGATTTGTCATCGAATCGCTAAAATAAGATATTTCGTTAGAATAACCTCTCATTAAGCTTTATTAAGCTGTGCAAAAATATTGCTTTTAGTGAGAGTCGCTAATTGTAATGCAATATTTTCATAAAAAAGTATGCCTGCTAACCATAAACGATCATAGAAATTACAGTTTAGTAGCTATTTTTTGATGTTACATATCCAAGTAGCTAGAAGCACAAAAGGTCGAACACCTTAGGTTAGATATTCGACCTTTATACTATGTATCTAAATTTTTATTTAAATGCATTCAACCCTGTCACATCCATTCCTGTAATCAACAAGTGTATGTCATGTGTACCTTCATAAGTTAATACTGTCTCAAGGTTCATCATATGCCTCATAATAGGATATTCATTGGTAATACCCATCCCACCGTGGATCTGACGAGCTTCTCTGGCGATTTCTAGCGCCATATGTACATTGTTTCTTTTTGCCATAGAAATTTGAGCGGGAGTTGCTTTTCCTTCATTGGCAAGTGAACCCAATCTCCAAGCTAATAATTGAGCTTTAGTGATCTCTGTAATCATCTCTGCTAGTTTCTTTTGAGTCAATTGGAACCCACCGATCGGTCGTCCAAATTGCTCTCTTTCTTTACTGTACCTCAATGCAGAATCATAACAATCCAAAGCTGCTCCGATGGCTCCCCATGCAATACCATATCTAGCTTTTGATAGACAAGATAAAGGTCCTTTAAGTCCTGAAACCTCTGGTAGAATATTAGCTTTTGGTACTCTTACATCCTCAAAAACCAATTCTCCTGTAATACTAGCTCTTAAGGATAATTTTCCATGGATTTCAGGCGCTGAGAATCCTTTCATACCTTTCTCTACGATTATACCTTTTATTTTTCCTTCTGGATTTTTGGCCCAGACTACAGCGATATCTGCTACAGGACTGTTTGTGATCCACATTTTAGCTCCATTGAGGATGATGTCATCGCCATCTTCTGTGAAGCTTGTAGTCATGCCACCTGGATCAGAACCGTGATCAGGCTCTGTAAGACCAAAACAGCCGATTAGTTCTCCAGTGGCGAGCTTAGGTAGATATTTCATCTTTTGTTCTTCAGATCCAAATCTATAGATTGGGTACATTACTAGAGAACCTTGTACTGATGCCATAGATCTAAGACCAGAATCACATCTCTCTAGTTCTTGCATAATTACACCATAGGCGATCTCATCCATACCTCCACAACCATATTTCTCAGGTAAACTAGGTCCAAATGCTCCGATTTCTCCCAATTGCTTGAATAAGAATAGTGGACATTCTGCTTTTTCAGAATATTGCTCTATGATAGGGCTTACTTCTTTTTTTACCCAATCACGTACAGCATCTCGAGCTAATAAGTGATCTTCAGATAGTAATCCATCTACATCATAATAATCATGATGCTCGTATTTATCTACTTTTGAGGCATTTACCATGTGTGCTGGTGCGCCCGTTGCTATGGTTTCCATATTCATTTGGTTAGGTTTGTCAACAAATAACGCCGCAAATGTATAGATATTAAATTTGGACGGTGTACGGAATTGACATTATTTACTCCTATCTGACGATTGTATTGCATTATTAACAGCTTAGTTTCTTCCTGGTTCGATAATATTCTCAATCTTAGCATCATCAAACCATAAAAAAATAGCAATGAAAACAACAGTAGCAATAAAAGGAGCCGAGTTTCATGCATTTCATGGATACTATGAAGAAGAGAGAAAAACTGGAAATACATTTATAATTGACGCAGAAGTAGAGCTCAAGACTTTTGATAGCAACGATGATAATATCGGGGACACTGTGAATTATGAAAAGCTATTCAAAATATGTGATTCAGAAATGGGCAAGACTCAGAAATTACTAGAAACAGTAGTTTTTAATATCATAACAAGATTCAAAGCTGAATTCTCGAATGTGACTGGCGGGAAGGTAAAAATGGAGAAGTTGGGACCACAATTAGGTGGGAAGGTTGCTAAGGCTGTGGTGGAAATGGAGTTTTAATCTGCCGAGATCTTGAGACTTAGACCAAGCGACACTGGGAGGTTATGAACAGATTAGTATCTAAATCTGCATCGTCCTCTAAATCTGTGTCATTCTTATTCAATTTATTAAAACTAAAAAGCCGCTCCAAAATTCAATGAAGCGGCTTTCCTATATTTCTCAAGTTCCAAAAAAGGCTCGAGATTTCGAACTCTCAAAATCTCGCTATCTTTTTCCAACTTACACCAACATCCTTACTGGATTTTCTAACATTCCTTTTAATGTCTCCAAGAACATAGCTCCCGACATACCATCAACAGTTCGGTGATCACAACTCAATGTTACTTTCATCATATTACCGATTACGATCTGCCCATCCTTTACGATTGGTTTCTGGATGATAGAACCTACTGCTAGGATACAAGAATCAGGGCTGTTGATGATGGCAGTGAATTCTTCGATTCCAAACATACCTAAGTTAGAAATCGTGAATGTATTTCCACTCATTTCTGCTGGCTGTAGTTTTTTCTCTTTTGCCTTTCCTGCCAATGTTCTTACTTCTTGATTGATGTAAGTCATTGACTTTTGATCTGCATTGTTGATTACGGGCACTAGTAATCCGTCAGGAACAGCTACTGCTACACCAATATTAACATACGGGTGTACTGTAATCTTGTCGCCATGCCAGCTACTATTGATTGAAGGGTGCTTTTTCAATGCCATTGCGGATGCTTTCACGACGAAGTCATTGAAAGAAACCCTGATCTCACTTTTCTTTAGGTCATTTCTTGCCGCTGTTGCAGCATCCATATTGATCTCTACTGTAAGATAGAAGTGTGGCGCAGTAAATTTACTTTCACCCAATCTTCTAGCGATTACCTTTCTCATCTGAGTCACAGGTACATCACCGTATTGTACATCATTCTCTAATGAAATCATTGGTGCTGAACTTCCAGCTGCAGGTGCCGCTTGAGCACCACCGCTTGCGATGAAGTCCTCTACGTCTTTTTTAATAATTCTTCCACCTTCACCCGTGCCAGGTATAGATTCTATGTTGAACCCCGCATCCGAAGCCATAGATTTTGCAAGAGGTGAAGCTTTAACTCTGCCACCATTTTCTGACTGCACAGGTTTTGAAGCTGCCGGAGCAGGTGTTGATTTGGCTTGAGAAGAAGCTGCCGGAGCAGGTGCAGGAGTTGCAGGTGCTTCTTCCTTCATTTCTTCTTTCACTTCTTCTTTTGTAGCTGATGGTCCGCCACTTGCTTGTGCTTCTTTGAGTTGAGCTTTGTAGTCTTCACCTTTTTCGCCTATGATGGCAATTATACCATCAACAGGCACAGTCCCTTCCTCTTGCCCAATATATAATAAAGTACCACTTTGGAAACTTTCAAGCTCCATAGTAGCCTTGTCCGTTTCTACTTCTGCAAGTATATCACCCGGTTCTACTTGGTCTCCTACACTCTTGAGCCAGCCGACAATGTTACCCTCTTCCATGGTATCACTAAGCCTTGGCATTCTTATAATCTCAGCCATAATTCTCTTTTTCTATTTTAATCAGAGTCAAATTTAATATTTAGAATTTAATCCTCTACTTCTAAGGGCTACAAATAGTATGTTGTTCAAATTTATTGCCAAAAAAGATGGAATGTGAGAAGAAAAGTGCTCTAGATCAGTTTTTCAGTAACACGAAGGTGATCTTATCGCTCGAAGCGATGTGATCACTAGTTCTGTTTTTTACACAATAAAGTATTCTTGCGTCGGTTCCACGAAATCTTAGTCACCATAGATCTCGAACTATCGCAATTGGTCAATGTTAAACGTAGAATCTATATAAATAGATATCAAGAATGATGAATTACTCATTCAAAACGCAATAGAGCCATGATATCTATTCAAAAAATACTAATTTCGCACCAATAATAATTATATGAAATTTTCGTCTAAAACTCTTGAAAATGCTGTAGAAGCACTTGCATCACTGCCCAGTGTAGGTAGGAAGTCAGCATTGAGACTAGCGCTTCACCTAATCAAAGATGATACAGCTAAGACGACAAAGATTGCCACTGCATTGGTAGACCTAGAAACTAAGATTAACTACTGCCATATCTGTTACAATATTTCAGATGAAACTACTTGTGAAATTTGCAAGGAACCGCACAGAAATAAATCAATCATCTGCGTAGTAGAATCTGTCAGGGATGTAATGGCCATAGAAGAGACAACACAATTCAATGGTCAGTACCATGTACTAGGCGGAGTAATATCGCCTATGGACGGAGTCGGACCTGGAGATCTTAATATTGAGGCGCTCAAGCTAAGAGTAGAACAGGCAAAACCTACAGAGCTAATAATGGCTATCAGCCCGACAATTGAAGGCGATACTACTATATATTACTTGTCGAAAATGCTGGAACAATACAATATTGAAATTAGTACCATCGCTAGAGGTGTATCTTTCGGTGGAGAACTAGAATATGCTGACGAACTTACACTCGGCAGATCGATTGTCTCCCGCGTACCCTATAATTCAGATTCCTAAAAACCTGCATGAAGGTAGATATCAGCATCATAATCGTCAACTATAACGTACGCCACTTTATCAAGCGGACGATAGAGTCTGTCTATGCCTCAAAAGTAGAGGGGGTAATTTACGATATTCATGTGGTGGATAATGCATCCATCGATGGATCTGTGGATATGATCTGTAGTTCGTTTCCCGATGTGCATCTGATAGCGAATAAAGACAATGTAGGTTTCTCAACTGCGAATAATCAAGCAATCAGACTAGCAAAAGGTGACTATGTGCTCATCCTTAACCCAGATACGGTACTCCAAGAAGATACGTTGCAGATTTGCTATGATTATATGATTAAAAATCAAGATGTAGGGGCGGTTGGTGTGAAAATGATAGATGGAGCGGGAAATTTTCTACCAGAATCCAAAAGAGACCTTCCCACTGTATGGAATTCATTGGCCAAGCTGTCTGGGTTGGCTGGTATCTTCCCTCAGTCTAGGATGTTTAATGGATACGCTTTAGGACATTTAGATAAAGATAAGATACATTCAGTCAAGGTGCTTTGTGGGGCATTTATGTTTGTGAGCAAATTAGCTATTGATAAAGTAGGAATGTTCGACGAGCGATTTTTTATGTATGGTGAAGATATAGATTGGAGTAGACGTATTATTGAGGGAGGATTTGAGATTCATTATGTACCAAATACTACCATTATTCATTTTAAAGGAGAGAGCACTAAAAAGGCTAGCCTTAATTATGTGAAGACTTTTTATGGTGCAATGGGACTATATGTGGAGAAACATTACTCAGGAGGAGTTGGCAAGTGGTTTTCTAGATTTCTTAAGCTTGGCATTGGATTGAGAGCAGGGGTCAGTGGCTTGAAGAGGATCTTAATGACCATCTTATGGCCACTAATAGATGCAGGGTTGATAGGCGCAGCACTGTTTGGATTTTCTAAAGTGTGGGCTTCTCAGTATTTCGGGGATCCATCTTATTATGACAAGAGTAATCTTGAGTGGAACATTGTGTTTTATGCATTGATATGGGCATTTGTGCTTTGGTTCGTGGGATATTATCAGAAGTCGAAATGGCAGAAGCGGCTGGTTGGTGTATTGTCTGGATTAGGCACTATTTTGGTTTTGTATGCATTATTACCCATCGAATATCGGAGCAGTAGAGTAATTATACTGGCAGGGACGTTGATTAGTTTTATTGTTACCTCAATATCTTCTCTGTTATCAAATAGGAATACTGATTCGGATAGTCATAAAAACATACTCATTGTAGCAGAGAAAAAAGTAGCGGATGAGATTTTAAAATCGCTTGAAAAGGCGAACATAAAATTAAATATGCTTGGGGTCGTAAATCCTATGCCAGGCGCAGAAAAAAACTTAGATTATCTCAATGACATCAGCCAACTCAAACCCCTGAGCAAAGTTCTTAAAGCGGACGAAATTATCTTTAGTTCTGATAACATGTCCATGAAAGAAATCATGAAGCAAATGGTACACTTGGATACTCGATTATCATACAAAATAGCTGGTGATGACAGCTTATCCATTTTAGGTAGTAATTCTAAAAATACGACTGGAGAATTATACAATGTAAATATCAAATACCATCTTGCAGATGGTTATTTTCAGCATATAAAGAGAATCTTTGATTTTAGTTTAGGACTTATTTTGTTAGTAATTTCTCCTGTTTTAATAGTTGTTAATCGCTTTCAATTCGGAGCATTATTCAAGAATCTTATTCAAGTTATTTTTGGTGTAAAAACGTTGGTGGGCTATAGAGGCTATAAAGAAGATTTTCAAAACCTACCTGTCATTTCAGACAGCATCATTGAGATCTCAGCGGAAGGAGAAAATCACACATCAAATATGCACTATGCTAGAGATTATTCTGTATGGAAAGATCTTGAAATACTTCTAAAGAATCTGAACAAGTTAGCTTGATCGCAAAATTCATTTGATATGATAAGTACTAAGATAAAGGAAAAAGCATCTCAATATTTTGAGAAAATTCAAAAAATAAGGCATCATCTGCATATGAATCCTGAACTGTCGTTCCAAGAAGTAAATACAGGAAAATATATAGCTTCTGTACTCGATGAACTCGGTGTTGATTATACTGACGGCTGGTGCGATAATGGTATTGTAGCTGTAATCAAAGGGAACAAGCGTTCTAATAAGGTAATAATGCTTCGGGCTGATATTGATGCATTACCCATCACAGAAGAAAATCAAGTCGACTACAAATCACAGAACGTTGGTGTAATGCATGCTTGCGGCCATGACGTACACACTTCATGGTTACTGGGAGCTATGCACATATTGAATGATCTGAGATCAGAATTTGGTGGTACTATCAAATGTATCTTCCAACCTGGAGAAGAGCAACTTCCTGGTGGTGCAAGCATCATGATAAAAGAGGGTGTATTGGAAAATCCAAAACCGACGTCAGTACTTGGACAGCATGTTTATCCACCACTTGCAGTTGGGAAGATTGGTTATAAGTCAGGTATGTATATGGCATCTGCAGATGAGATTAGAATTACAGTAAAAGGAAAAGGAGGACACGGTGCTCTTCCCCATAACTGTATAGATACGGTATTGATGAGTGCTAAGATATTGACGGCACTTCAAGATGTAGTAGCTAGAAATACAAACCCTAATATTCCTGCCGTATTATCTTTTGGCAAGATCAACAGTGTGGGTGGGGCTACAAATATCATCCCTGATGAAGTGAAAATAGAAGGAACGTTCCGAACGATGAACGAAGAGTGGAGGATCGAAGCCCATAAACATAAAAAAATGGCTGATGCTGTAGCTAAAGCCTCTT
>CAXBGT010000045.1:0-30017 GCA_963975265.1 uncultured Saprospirales bacterium | reverse complement strand
ACTCACCTCCGCTAAGGCTACAGCTCAGACATAGATCTGTTTTTAACGGAAATTTCATCCTAAAAAACTATGCTGACTAAGGACCTCTTTTAAACTGTAAGTAAATAATTAGAAAATATGCGAGAGAATTTTAAAATTTAGCTTACTACTGAAAACCCCTACTTCAACTTCTTAGCAACCATTGCCATGGCACAAAAAAAGCCGAAGCTCAATAAAGAACTTCGGCTCGTATATCTAAGTAAAGTATTAGATTACATTCCCATACCTCCCATCATTCCAGATAAGTCACTCATTTTAATTTTCTCTGCGCCTGCAGTGTCAAGTATGAATTTGTTCATATCCACTACATTTTTAATATCCCTTGTCACGATTGACATGGTAGTTCCATTGGTGTCAATTGTGATTTCTAATGGATAGCCTTTTAACTTAAAATCCTCCATTCCTGGAATAAAATCAGAATCTATTTTAATATCTTCTGTAATCCAAGCTTCCATAACCATACCCGGTTGATCCGCTCTTGTGATAGTTGCTTTTGTTACTTTATATCCAAGGATTTCTTTGGTTTGACTTTCGTCATACTTTATAACCATTCCTTCTACTGCCTTAGATACTTCATTTGTCTTTGCAGACTCGTTAGTTTCTTCCGCCCACATCTTTGAACCCATTGCATTGATTAAAATATCCGTTTTGTTTGCTTTTTTGTCTACAAGTGTTGACATATTCATCATTCCACCCATAAGATTGATTGATGTTAAAACTTTGTCTCCTGAAAAGTGCACTTCCATTTCAGCTCCTTTTAGCATACCAAGTTCTGCAGCTTGTTGACCAGTACTTGTGATGTCGGTCATTTCCATTTTGATGTACCCTTTGTCCATCACCATTTGCGCAGATGCAGATCCAAATACTAGTACTGCAAGAAGAATGTTAATTATGTGTTTCATTATTTTTTAGATTGATTTTATTTAATAGAAGTACAAGAAAATATCCCATACAGATTCAAAACGCCTAAAAAGCGTAAAATGTTACAACTCTCGATTATTTATCTCATCTCGTATTTTTGCTGCTTTTTCATAATCTTCAGCCGCAAGTACATCCTCAAGCATCTTTTCCAAGGCATCTTTCGAATATTCTTTGAGTGTTTTCTTTTTTGGTTCGGTTTTTTGGGGCTTAGTTTCCATTTCGCCTCCTATAGGTTCATCTAGAACTACACCAGCCGTCTCCATAATAAATTCATGTGTATAAATAGGGCATTCGAAGCGAACAGCCATTGCAATTGCATCAGAAGTTCGAGAATCGATAGGAATCACCTCACCATTGCATTCACAAATTAACTGTGCATAAAATATACCGTCAAGAAGATTATTAATCACTATTTCCTTAAGGGTAACATTAAAAGATGTAAGTGCATTCATAAATAAATCGTGCGTTAACGGACGATTAGGAGACATCTTCTCCATCGCTACGGCAATAGCTTGCGCTTCAAAACCACCGATCACTATTGGCAACCTTCTGTTTCCATCTTCTTCCCCTAGCACAACTGCATAATTATGCGATTGCGTTACGCTATGTGATAGAGCTACTATATCCAATCTTATTTTATCCATATCTCTTCCTCCTGTATTGGGCTGCAAAGTAAATATAATATATTCATTTGTTATGTATGTGAATGTCGGATTTCTCTATAATTACACATCCCATTCAAGTAAAACAAAAAAACACTTCCAGAAGTTATCTGAAAGTGCCTTTTTTTCCTCCTAGTTATTACGATATTAAGCGAACATTTCTGTTCCAGCAAAATGGAAATCACTTTCGATTTTTGCATTGTCATCGCTATCAGATCCATGCACTGCATTTTCGCCAATACTGGTTGCATAGTTTGCTCTGATTGTTCCAGCTGCTGCTTCTGATGGATTAGTAGCTCCGATCAATGTTCTGAAATCTTCAACTGCATTGTCTTTTTCTAAAACTGCAGCTACGATAGCTCCTGAAGACATAAACTCAACTAATTCACCGTAGAATGGTCTTTCGCTGTGAACTGCATAAAACTCACCCGCTTTTTCAGCAGATAATTTAGTGTACTTCATAGCAACGATTTTAAAACCCGCACCATTAATTTGGTTAAGGATTGCTCCGATATGTCCGTTCTTTACAGCATCAGGTTTGATCATTGTGAAAGTTCTGTTACTAGCCATCTTTATTTCTATTTTATGTTTTTTTTAAAATATCGCGCAAAAGTAATAAAGTAATTAGTCATTTAGGTAGATAAATGGCAGAATGTTGGTATTAAAGCCTCTGACCTCGAGTTAAGTTTAAATTATTGGCGAATGGATCTACTAAATTCTGTGCGCCTTAATAACAGTGCTTTTATTTTAGCAACACTATGATAAGAAGCGAGCATCTACTCTGCAAATCACTCTAATATGTTGGCTTGGGAAGCTTTCCTAAAAAAGCAAAGAACAATTTACAAAAGGTTACTACTATATTTTCACAAATCGCTTCACAGTACTTTTCGTATCCGCTCGCACCTCTATCATATAAACCCCATGAGCAAAATCACTAACAGTCAATCGGGTAAATTTCCCATTTAAATTGCCAGATGTCACTAACCTACCATTAATATCAAATATGGAGTACTCAGCTTTGGTACTATCCGCGAGGTTTATGTCTAATATACTATTTGTTGGATTTGGAGAGATATTAACATTAAGCTCCTCAGTATTATTTACAGATGATCCATCACCAACAACGAAGGTCGTATTAAATGCTCTCAGACCTCCATTATCATTGCCTACTATGACTTCGTAAAAATTATCATCATCTAGATCAGCATAGACAGCAGTCGACCTTAGTCCTACATCTAGAATAGGCATTTCACTATACACTTCGTTGAAATAATCGTAAATATTGTCTTCTATCTCATTAAACACAAAGACATCTCCGGATCTACTTCCTACACTTAAAAATAATTCGTCATTCGAAGTAAAAAAACTTGGAGAAGCAGCACTACTTGTAAAACCTTGAATTCTTGTAAAAACATAGCCTAAAGTATTCGTATTTCCTAATGTATCTAACTGAGAATTAAATTCTGGTTCGCCTACGACACCCTGATTTTTGTAAAAATTTAAACTTCCAAAAATGCCTGTTTCAGGATTTGTATTTTCAGTTTTCTCACCTACAATTAAGTCATTCAACCCATCTCCATCTAGATCATAAATTGCTGGCTTACTGTTAGAGCCCGGTTTGATATCTTTATACTGATAGATGAAATTATCAAATTCATAAGGATTATTTGCCCCAGCTTTATTTTCCCAATAATACAAATAGCCTCTTTTGTCACCAATTACAATATCATCATCACCATCACTGTCAAGATCTCCCACAGTAGGGGCAAGATATCCATCAAAATCACCAACAATGTTACTCATACCTAAGTAATCATTTGACACTAATTTATATGATGGTAATGATTTAGTTCCTACATTTTCATACAAGTACAATGACTTCGTTTCTGAATCGCTAGTAAAAACCTTTCGGTGAGTACCAACAAGTAGATCTTGTAATCCATCCGCATTATAATCTAAAAAAGTAGGGTGAGAACTACTACCCATGATTAAAGATGTATTTTGAAGAAAGTCTTTTTCTACCAACTCAAAAATTGGAGCGGCGTCAGATCCTATGTTTCTATAATACCAGATATGATTCACATTCTGAGCACCATTATTATTATTCTGAGAAGCAATGAGATCTCTTTTGCCATCATTATCAATATCAATAAAGAATGGCGCTATATGAACAAATATATCAACTTCATCAGCCGCTGTTGGATATTTTAGATTCTGAGAAATCATATGTGCCACTTCGCTGGTTCCACCATTTTCAAGATATACTAAACCGTTATTTGATAAATCTCCTAATATCATATCTAAATCACCATCACCATCACCATCTAGTGCAAGAACCGTGGAACCTGAATGTCTTAAGCCAGCATCATCTCCTTTACCATCGTCTTGTAATCCTGGAGAACACAAGGTCGGACTACTACTCAACGAAATCTCCTCTCCTACTCCGCTCTCAAAGAACCTACCCCAGCAAGCATCTTCTAAGCGGTAGATGAGTGTATCAGACAGCCCCATTTCCTTAGTATAGTTTTTATAATAATACATATAACTTCCTCCTGGCTCGAAAGTGAGAAAATCCAAATCACCATCTCCATCTACGTCAATAATTGCAGGAACATCAATATTACTTACATATAAATTTGTAAATCCGCTTCCCGCTGGAATTTGCAAATAGTTACCCCCTCCAAAATTAAACTTGACCAGTTCAAATGAAATATCATTTCCAACACTCGTGTTTTTCCAGACCTCTACTGCAGAAAATGAAGGATTCCCAGAAAAAATATCCTTCTTCCCATCTCCATTAAAATCATGAAATTGCACAAAACTATTTAAATCAGGAAACTGACTTGTATATTCAGGAGCATATTCGTAATCCGGATTTCCTGGTGTAGATTTATTTATGAAAGGAAGCAATACGTTTCCATTTCGGTCAAATACCATAAGATCTTCTGCACCCTGGCCATCTAAATCAAAACTTGAAAACTGAGGTGCTATTAGTCCCCCAATAAGTGCATTTACTTGTAATTCCCCATCTACTTCAAATGGAATGTTAATGGGGTCAAAGTTTTGTCCATGGATAGAACCGACTTGAATCGCACTGATAAATATCAAGAATAAAAATGTTCTTTTCATAACTTTTAAGTATTTGTGTATATTTCTGATCTATAAAGTCTCACATCTCAATGGCGTGACTAAAACATCAATCTACCTACAAAACTATAAAAACCATCCAATGGTTGATTTATCTTTCAAGACATTTTTACTATTGATACTTGGTGTCTTCTTCAACACACATATTTACTGTCAATCTGCAAATGATCAGGATTTCAGTATAAAAAATGATCAGAATGGATTGTACATCTCTACAAATTCGGTGGAAATGGTTTCACTAATTTCTTTCTTTTTGTAGGTGCAATTTTAATTTTATACCTAATTGTGACAAAATTTGGAAAAAAGATATCTTTAGAAACAAATTAAAAACTTCAAAATGGAATTAATTAAAGAAGTCGCAGCTCAAATGACGATCAGACGTCCTGCCTCAGAAGTCTATCAAGCATTCATCAATCCAGAAATCACAAAACAGTTTTGGTTCACCGACAGCTCAGGACCACTAGAACTACACAAAACCGTAACCTGGAAATGGAAAATGTATGGCGTCTCCGCCGAATCAACTGCCACAGAAGTCATTCCCAATGAAATGATAAAAATGAAATGGGTAGGAAGTGGTAGTGAGACTACCGTAGAGTTTCACTTTATTTCTATCTCACCATCAACAACCTATCTTTCCATCAAACATTATGGATTTGACAAGGAAGGAATGGAATTACAAGCAGATGTTTTAGACTCTATGGGTGGGTTTAATATGGTTTTGGCGGGATGTAAGGCTTGGTTGGAACAAGGTGTGAATATAAATTTGATTGCGGATAAGTATCCAGAAGATGTAGCGGAATTTTACAGAAAATGAGATCTTGAGAGATCGAGAGTTGTAGACTATAGATTATCTGCAAAAATTACTCGCCACTTTAAGAGCCGATGGCAAATTAAACGACAACTTCCTCCTCCTTAATTTTCCTGTGAAGGAGGACACATCTCTTAGCTGCAGCAGTGGAAAGAAAAGGACAGCATCAAAAGTAAAAAAGTCGAACGTCAAAATACCGAGAAGTCCAATAGTCAAATCTCAAACAACGAAGCGGTCGAATTCTTATTTATCCATATATTTACCCCACAATAAAAAAAATGAAACTACTCATCAATACACAGATAGCTCAAAAAATCAATCGATTAGCCATCGAAATACTTGAACATAACTATACAGAAAAGTCAATTGTATTGGCTGGTATTAATAACAATGGGCTCGGATTTGCCAAGTTGATCAAAAAGGCAATCAATAAGATCTCAGATGTAGAAATCACTCTTGCAAATATCACTCTTAATCCCGCTAAGCCCACAAAGGATGATGTAAATATCGATCTTTCCGACGCACAGCTTAAAAACGAAGTGGTCATCATCGTCGATGATGTGGCGAATACTGGACGTACCATCTTCTATGCATTCAAGCCATTTCTGGATATATTGACTAAGAAAGTGGAAGTTGCCGTGCTGGTAGACAGAAAACATAAGTCATTTCCAATCAAAGTAGATTATGTTGGGCTTTCTTTGGCCACAACCTTGCAGGATAATATTAAAGTAAAATTAGGTGCGGCGAAAGAGCGGGAGGTTTGTTTGGAATGATGTAGAAAAGCTTCGATTTGCAGTTAATTGTGATATCCAGCTTTCCAATCGTTAAATTCTGCCATTTTTCTTCTTGCAATCGGAACTTCTGAGCCGTCAGAAAGACTTACTGAATCCTTTTTGGAGTTATGCTCAATATGAACGCCATTTATTAGATGAGACCTGTGACACCTATAAAAACCTTTATAAGCCAAAAGCTCTTCTAAGTAAGCTAGTGTTTTACTTACAAGTTTCTTTCTACCATCTCTCAGATAAATATAGCTGTAATTACTATCTCCTTTCAATCTAACGATATCCTTAATCACTAGATTAATTTCGCCTTCTTGTGTTTTTAAAATTAATTGGTGGTTTGATACTTTCTGGGTTTGTAGATTCTGTAAGGCTAAGTGTAAATTTTCATTATCGAGTGTACTCCTCTTATATCGACTGATTGCCTTTTTCAATTCAACTAGATCGATTGGTTTTAATAAATAGTCCAAAGCATTGAATCTGATTGCTTTGATGGCATAATGGCTATAGGAAGTAATAAAAATAATTTTAAAGTCAATGTTTTCAACTTGAGCAAGCATTTCAAATCCTGTCATATCATCCATCTCTACATCAAGAAAAATAAGATCTGGTTTATACATAGAAATTTTTCCTAGCCCATCTTCTCCACTAATGGCAGTACTTAGAATTTCAATTTCAGGAAAGTATTGATTTAGCTTATCACTTAGTAATTCTCTGATAAATGGATCATCATCGATTATCATACTTCTGATGTTGCTTGAATTCATACCCATCGTTTAGACTATCATATTTTATTACTCCAAAAATAGACTAATTTAAAAGCAATAGGCTAAATTGATGCTGAATTCCTTACTCATCTACAATATTCTAGTTTTTTACGTTGCTATCAATGAAAGAAGTGCAAATAATAATATCCATCTTTAAGGAAAAATCAAGTTAAATGGCGTTGTTTTAACTCCTCATAAATAGGCCCTATCAATTCCTCAGCTTTATATGGTTTTGGAATATAGTTATCCATCCCCGCATTATAGCAACTATCTATTTCAGACTTCAATAAACTGGCTGTCATAGCAATAATTGAAATAGGTTTTTTAACACCTTTCTTCGATTCTAGATCCCTAATTGCACGTGTAGCATCAAAACCATTCATATTTGGCATTTGCACGTCCATTAATATGAGATCGTAGTGTCCATTTTCAAATTTATTCACAGCTTCTAAACCATCAGCGACAATATCCATTTTAACATCCTTGATATAATAAGAGAGATCATCCATTGCAATCATTTGATTAAAATTATTATCCTCAGCCAACAACACACGTATTCCAGTTAGTGAGCCAGCCATTTGATTTAGCTTTTCTCCTGAGATTAGGTCGTGACCAACCGCATCTATAGGTGCTAGCAACAATGGCAACTCAACATAAAAGGTACTCCCTACTCCTTCTTGACTTTCTACCCAAATTTTGCCTCCTTGTAATTGTGTTAATTGCTGTGAAATGCTTAATCCGAGACCAGTCCCCCCATATTGACGACTGATGGATCCCTCAGCTTGTTCGAATGCATCAAAAATATTTTTCAAATTACTTTCGGCCATACCGACCCCAGTATCTTTGATGCTAAAGATTAATCGATCTTCTTTCTTTTCTAGTGCAATATTTACATTTCCTTTTTCAGTAAACTTAATGGCATTGCCAGCAATATTTAGTAGGATTTGATTGAGACGAGTTGGGTCCCCCATAAATACATTTGGTACATCTTCAGAAATTTGACTGGTAAAGGAAAGCCCTTTCTCTTCCACTTTGTATTTCAAGATTTGCATTACATTCTTTATTACATCTGATGAATAGATGGGAATACTTTCAATATCCAATTTACCAGCTTCGATTTTTGATAAATCAAGCACATCATTCAGAATGACAACAAGGTTGTCAGAGCTTGTTTTCATAACATCCAAAAACACATCTTGAGAAGCTGGATGATCATTACGCTCAAGGATCTTAACCATCCCTGAGATTGCATGCATCGGAGTTCTGATTTCGTGACTCATGTTGGCCAAAAACTGTTCTTTGTATTTTTCCGATTGTTCTACTTTCTTCTTTTGTTCTTCAATAATTGCTTTTTGTCGTTTAGTCTCTTTGTATCTTTTAAAATTAAAAAATGCCAATAATGAGATGAGTAATATTGCAAACAAAGCAGCTAAGAAGAGATTTTGTTGGTATTCTTTCTTTTGCGTTTCTATGGCGATCAATTTTCCATTTTGAGCATCATCTATTGCTTTTTGCTTCTCGTATTCAGATTGGACTTGCATTTCAATAATAGCCTTTTGATTTTCTTCACTATTTAAACTATCACGCATCTGATGAAATAATTCATTCATTGCCAGAGCCTTTTTATAGCTTCCAATAGCTTTGTAAGCTTTCATAAGACTTTCCGAAGATATTTCTATATTCTTGACATCAGTAGTTTCTTGGTAAAAACTTAATGCTTCAGTGCTATAGACGATTGATTTGGCGTATTTTCCTTGGTCCATCAAAATAAGTCCAATTTTACTCTTTGCACTAGCAATAGAATTTTCATTTTTAATTTTTTCGGATAATTGTAATCCTTTTGTTAAGTATTCTAATGCACGTTCTAGCTTACCTTCATCATAATAAATACCTCCCATATTCTGCGAAAGTCCTGCGATGTAAGGAATGTTTCCTGACTCTTCGATAAACACCATAGCTCTCTCTAAATATTCTAATGCTTTTTTGTTCTTTCCTTGACTCGCATAGATACCTCCCAAATTAGATAAGGAGCCTGATATAAGTGTTTTGTTTCCTGTTTTTTCAAAATATGCTAGGTTTAAAAGAATAAATTCACGTGCTTCGTCTAGATTTCCTTGTTGTAGATAAATTTGAGCCATTGAAGCCTGTACTTTAACCACATTATACTCATTATCTAGTTCTTCAAATATATTTTTTGATCTGTTTAGGTATTCAATACCTTTTGGGAAATCACCCTTCTTCATATAATTTTCTCCTATATTTGATAAACTTTTACCGATTGATTCCTTATCCTGTATTTCTTCACTAAGTTTTAATATTTGCAAATTATATTCGAGTGCTTTTCCTAATTCTCCCCTTGCTTCGAGTACCCTAGATATATTACCTAAGGTCCTTATTTTAGGTTTTTTATCACTGAGCTCTAAAGATAATTTTAAAGCGCGATTAAGAATTTCAAATGCTTCATCTGGTTTGCCCTTTAACAAATAAGAGTCTCCCTGAATATTTAAAGCAAGAATCATGAAATTCTTGTTTTCAATTGATTTTGCAAGATCAAATTGTAATTGAGCATAATAAAAAGCACTATCTAGATTCGTAAACCGGAAACCTTCCTGTGCAATTATGCCTGCAGCTTTTAAACGGGTTGTATCTGATATTGTGGTATCATTCCAAACAGCCTTAAGAGAATCTGTATTTATTTGGGCTTTTGATGAAAGTGAAAAGAACAATAGTAATAGTAATAATGATTTTTTCATAAAAAAGGCATTTTTGATAAGGATGTGCAATCTTGGTTTATTTTTAATTATTATAATCAAGCAAAATACTTTCCTAATATTGAATTCACTTCATTTGTCGCAACTAATATTTTTTCTAAAATGTTTTCTACTAAAATCTTAAGGTCGATGTAGGGCATGATTTCATATTCAAACTCAAGCCTACGTATAGGCATTTCTACATTAGGGATTCCAAAGAATTGTAACTGTGGACTCATTTGATGTAGAATTTGACGAATTAATTTTCTGTCTTCTAACTCTAAACTATTTTTTAAACTTTCAATTCTGGCAGGCATTAACTCTTGAAATTGCTTTAAGTATTTTTTTACGACTAACTGATCTCCTCTGGAAATACTAATAAGGTTTTTCAGATCTAAGTAACTCGCATTCCAAATTAATTCCATAGGATCGTTGATTTAATTAAAGGATACATAAATAAGGTAGAATCAATCATCTTTGGTGATTATTTTTTATGTGAACGCAATTACAAAACCATTGCGCATTATTCATGATTATATTACAAAATAAAAGTTTGTAAAATTTAATGCCCCAAAATCAATTTATCATTTAGCTCTTTCAATAATAACTAATTTTGATAAACGTTAGCAGCCACAGATTATGCTGTGGCTGCTTTTTAATTACAATTTGGGGTTATGCAAAATGCATCTAATTATTGAATAATCAACTTTTTTATTAGTGTGCGTCCATCAATTTCGATTTCAACAATGTAAAGCCCTGAATCTTGATATGAAAGATCGATTTCAAAAGTCGATTCATTAATATTATTCAAGTGATAAGCTTTTACCTGTTGTCCGATTAAGTTATATATAGCAATATTCACATCATTTGATTGTTTCAAATTCAAATGAATCTGACTGTAACCAAATGAAGGGTTTGGTGAGATTGAAACTGGAGATTCTAAAAGATTATCTATCGTATTATTAACAATTTCAACATCAAACGTTGTTTCAATAACATCTTCACATGATGTAGTATATCCTTCTATTGTAGCTGTAGTCACAACAGTATAACTACTTGCATCATCTGAAAAAACATGACTAGTCATATCGCCATTCTCTACAGATGTGCCATCACCAAAATCCCATGTTGTTGACGAAATGCTACTTCCACTAAAATATTGATCAAATGCTATTTTATTAAAATATCTACTTCCTACCAATGAAGAATGATCTGCTGTAAATGTATAACTAGAGTCTGCAAAAACAGTATTATTTTCCGCATCTGTTGTTATTCCTGCCGAAATATCATAATTCACAAATGGCTCCATTATAAAATCAAAATTGAAGGCTCCAGGAGGGCCTGTTGTTTCTGCCACAACCCAAGTGCCTTGAAATAGTAACAGTGCTAATTGCTCTCCTTGTCCAGCTCCCGCCATACCACTATTTGTATTCATCGCCAAAGGAGTAGTCGATTGCAATTCTGTTGTGATTACAAAATCATTAGTCATCGTTACTGGAGTGTCAAAATTGATATAGCTTATTGTGTCTTTTGAAGTTACTGTTATTTCGGTCATTGCCAATGCATCGCCCATAGGCAATCCATCCATTCCAGTTTCATAAATTGCACATTGTACTGGGGCATCTTCATTGATAATCCTCGCAAAAAGAGAAAATCCAGTTACCTCTACACTTGCTCCTTCTGGAACTTCAAATCTTTGACCTGCAGCAGTGAATGGTCCAGATAGAACTAGGCCTGGCAACATCCCATCCGTAAGATCAGCTTTCGCTCTACCATACTGGAGTGTATCTTGTCCGCATGAAAATGCAGATGGTGTATCAACAGTTAATGTTGTTTCAATAACATCTTCACATGACGTTGTATATCCTTCTATTGTTGCTGTTGACATAACAGTATAGCTACTAGCATCACCTGTAAAAACATGACTAGTCACATCTCCATTCTCTACAGATGTACCATCACCAAAATCCCATGTTGTTGACGAAATGCTACTTCCACTAAAATATTGATCAAATGCTATTTTATTAAAATATCTACTTCCTACCAATGAAGAATGATCTGCTGTAAATGTATAACTAGAGTCTGCAAAAACAGTATTATTTTCCGCATCTGTTGTTATTCCTGCCGAAATATCATAATTCACAAATGGCTCCATTATAAAATCAAAATTGAAGGCTCCAGGAGGGCCTGTTGTTTCTGCCACAACCCAAGTGCCTTGAAATAGTAACAGTGCTAATTGCTCTCCTTGTCCAGCTCCCGCCATACCACTATTTGTATTCATCGCCAAAGGAGTAGTCGATTGCAATTCTGTTGTGATTACAAAATCATTAGTCATCGTTACTGGAGTGTCAAAATTGATATAGCTTATTGTGTCTTTTGAAGTTACTGTTATTTCGGTCATTGCCAATGCATCGCCCATAGGCAATCCATCCATTCCAGTTTCATAAATTGCACATTGTACTGGGGCATCTTCATTGATAATCCTCGCAAAAAGAGAAAATCCAGTTACCTCTACACTTGCTCCTTCTGGAACTTCAAATCTTTGACCTGCAGCAGTGAATGGTCCAGATAGAACTAGGCCTGGCAGCATCCCATCCGTAAGATCAGCTTTCGCTCTACCATACTGGAGTGTATCTTGTCCACATGAAGTAGTATTAATTAAGGACGGTTTTGATAGTTGATTGTAGCCCACAAAATCTGATGTGTGGTTCACATGATTTGTTATCATGTTTTCGAACGAAAAATTTTCTATAATTTCCTGGCTTTTCAAGTCAGAACTGTAGAGTATAGAAAATAGAAAAATAAAAAGGTATAGATTCTTCATAGTTATTGTATTTATGGTTAAAAAGGTGACTCATTAAAAAAATGGCAACTAAGCTTAGGCGCAATTTAGAGTGACTTATCCACTTGATTTAGAAGTAATTATTAAACGGTCAATTTACTTATTGAATAGTCTAATTAACAAATGAATTGACCGTTTACTCAACCGTTTACTCACACTTAGATTAAGTGAACAAATTAGTGTTTTGCAAAAGAATAGAAATTACTAGTTCTGATCAAATCAAAAACATTAACGTGTTCATACTATCTCAAATAGATTCATTACTCGGATATTTTGGAATTGGATTCTTCCGGAGCTAACAAAACTGCTTCAAGTCTAGCCATACGCTGCTTTATTTGGTCCATTTCTGTAAGTTTACTTTGGAGTGAAGAAACCTCTGTTTTTAGCTGATTATTTTCTGAATCCAAATTTTCAATTTTCTGATAAAGTGCACGGATAGCTTCCACGGTCATGGCATCATAAGTACCGTAAGCCGTTTGGAGATAGCCAAGATTGTCTTCGGCTACCAATGAAGGAAAAACCTCTTGAATATTCTGCGCGATGAACCCATATTGAATGCCATCGGGACGCTTCGACCCCGTCTTGTCATCATTCCATTGGTAAGTTACGCCTTGCAGAGCAAGTAATTGATCTAGCATGTGTTGACTATTGAGCGCTTTTATGTCTTTTTTGAGTCGTCTGTCAGAATTACCTACCCATGAGCCTGCAGTAGTTTTGGATGCTTCTCCTTCTACTTCGAGTTTGTTGGTGGTCGCTGTTCTACCTATACCCACATCCCCTGTTTGCGTAACTAATATCGCTTGGATAGAATCCAGAGGCTGTTGCAAATTAAGTTTAAATTGATAGTCATGGTCACCGCCTAAATTACTGGACCCTCCCGAATAAGGGCTGCCAATACTTTCTCCAAAAAAAGCTGAACTTCCTCCATGAATTCTAAAGGTATAACTAATACCGCCTAATAAATTTAAAGGTGTACTTAAAGCTAAGGGAGTATTAAGCGTAGTATTAAATGGAGACTCTACTGTTTCAGAATAAATAAGAGTCTGAGGATCAACACCTACCAATCCGTAAATACTTACTGTTATGGGACCAGTAATATTTGCAGTTATATCAACTGCTGTTAATCTATAGTCATCAGAAATATAAAACGATTGCCATATATCATTACTCCACGGGGACCATTGCGTCCATTGTGTTTGCTCAATATAACTTTCGGTATAGGTCTTTACTTCAACTTCAAATGGACCATCAGGTTCAATAGTACCTATTCCCAAATTGCCGTTTGAATCTTCAAAAACTGAATTAGATTGCACCAAAGCTGAACCATCCCATTTAGATATAAAGTTAGTTTGATTCGAGCCTACCTTAGGATCTTCTTCAACTGCCTTTAATCCATTAGCACTAGTCGTCAGGATATTATCTGAAACGACTGCGTCCAAATTTACCTGAGCAGTGATATCATTTCCAGTAATGGTGAAATCTATATTGTCACTATCTGTCACAGTTGTACTATCAATACCACCTAGACTGCTTAGATCGACGATTTTTGTATTTCCAGCCTCGGTGATTTCAAGATCAGTGCCATTAAGAATGGCCGTTGCAATTAATTCGTTGGTCGGATCGGAATCGGCATCATTAACATCATCTGTAAATGTGCCACCATTGTTAGACAAGGTGATCGTATTACCCATTTTTGAAATGGTTTGTATCTCATTCGCTGGATCAGAATCTGCATCGTTCACAGCATCTGTCCCGTCTAAAAAGTCAGCAGGGATATCTGGCAAGTTGCCCCAATTTTGAAGCTCGTTGGTAGGATCAAAATCTGCATCATTAACATCATCTGTAAATGTGCCACCACTGTTTGACAAGGTGATCGTATTACCCATTTTTGAAATGGTCTGTATTTCATTGGCTGGATCAAAATCCGCATCGTTCACATCATCTGTATTGTCAGAGAAGGCAGCAGGAATGCCCGGTAAGTTACTCCAATCTTGCAATTCATTCGTAGGATCAGCATCGGCGTCATCCACATCATCGATACCATCAGCAATAGCAGCTGGAATTCCAGGGAGGTTACTCCAATCTTGCAATTCATTCGTAGGATCTGAATCTGCATCAATATAGGCTTCCAATTCACCATTGATATTAACACCTATTTTACTTATTTCACTCAATTTAATGACTTTTAAATCATCTTGTGATCTGTCAACCACATAGGCGTAGTTGCCTTGAACTGAAATGGATACTGGAAAAGCCCCAGCACTAGTGCCCGCACTGAGATTTAGGTTGTCATTTAGCACAGGAATAGCTGGGTCTGAAATATCGATAACCCTAAGATCATTAGTAAGTTGATCCACTACGTATACATTACCTCCTTGAACCACTACTGAATTAGGATAGCTACCGATTGAGAAACTGCCACTCAGAATTGGATTGAATGGATCAGATACATCGATGATCTTGAGATCATCAGAATCTGAATCAACAACGTAGACATAACCGCCTTGAACTGCCACTGAGGTGGGTAAATTGCCAATAGAGAGACTACCACTCAGAACTGGGTTGGCTGAATCAGATACATCGATGACTTTAAGATCATCGGAACTTTGATCTACCACGTAAGCAAAATTGCCTTGAACAGCCACTGAAAAAGGGGATGCACCAATCGTGAGGCTGCCACTCCAAAATATGTCGGTTGGGTCAGATACATCGAAGACAATCAGACGATCAGCAGACATATCTACGACGTAGGCATAATTGCCTTGAATTGCTATTGAAATAGGAGTATCGCCGCTATATCCACTATCACTCAGAACTGGATTGGTAGGATCAGATATATTGATGACCTTGAGATCATTAGAAACTTTATCTACAACATATGTATAATTTCCTTGAACTGCCACTGAAATAGGAGAAGTACCAATAGTGAAGCTACTACTAAGTACTGGGTTGCTTGGGTCAGATACATCGATGACCTTGAGATCATCTGTACCTTCATCTACCACGTATGCATAATTGCCTTGAACTGCCCCTGATCTTGCAATAGTACCGATAGAGAGACTACCACTAAGCACTAGGTCGAGGTCAGGAAGATAAGCCGTATCTATAAGTGACTGCCATGAGGCATTACCAGAAGCATCAGATTTTAGAATATGATTCAGCGATGCATCTGTTGGCATTGTAAATCCGTCTGTCTTGATCGTACCAGATATATCTAGTTTTTCTTCAGGCGCTGTAGTACCTATCCCCACATTTCCATTTGCATCTTCAAATACAGAAGTGGATTGCACCAATGCTGTTCCGTCCCATTTAGGCAGATAGTTGGTAGTATTCGCACCTACTTCTGGATCGACTTCTACGGCCTTAAGTCCATCAGTACTGCTTGTTAATATGTTGTCCGAAACGATAACATCTAGTTTTATTTGAGCGGTGATCTCCGTACCTGATAGGGTAAAATCTATATTGTCACTATCAGTAACCTTAGTACTGTCTATACCTAAAAGAGAGCTTAAATCAATGATTTTTGTACTACCTGCATCAGTAATTTCAAGATCAGTACCATTAAGAATAGCTGCTGTGATAAGTTCGTTGGCAGAGTCTGAATCTGCATCGTTCACATCATCTGTAAATGTTCCACCATTATTAGATAGTGTAATTGTATTTCCACTCTTTGAGATCGTTTGGATTTCATTAGCTGGATCAAAATCCGCATCATCCACATCATCTGTATCGTCAGAAAAAGCGGCAGGTATGCCCGGCAAGTTACTCCAATCTTGCAATTCATTCGTAGGATCAGCATCGGCATCTTCAATATCAATTATATCATTACTACTTGGATCAAACCATGAAGCCTCTCCATTTGGGTTGACGGTAAGTAGATATGGACGTTGTGGGTCGTATTTCCACAAATCTTTTAATTCTCCGTTTTGGGATGAACCCGTTCCAACAAAAGCATGGCTACCAATACTGAATCCAATAGCTCTATTTCTAGCTGCGAAATCTGAAGGAAAATCGTTGAGCTGTATCCAGGCATCAGTTATTGGGTCGTATTTCAAAAACTTTTTGTCGTTCCCGCCAGAAGCATCACCGGCTCCCATATATACTTCTCCTAGAAGTATAAAAACTGCTGGCTCTAAAGCATTATAAAAAGGGACATCATTCAGTTGTATCCAAGTGTCTAATACTGGATCGTATTTCCAAAGATCATATTTATTTTGGCCCATCCCGACATAAGCTTCTCCATCTAAGACAAAGCTAATTGCTCTTTCTCTTCCATCAAACCCAGCAGGAAAGTCATTCATTTCAGTCCAAGAATCTGAAATTGGGTCGTATTTCCAAAGATCTTTTTCATCAGGACCGAAAATATCACCAGTGCCTACATAGGCAGTGTCGTTAAGCACAAAAGCTACTGCATGAAATCTGCCTTCAAACCCAGCCGGAAAATCGTTCATTTGCGTCCATGAATCGGTGATTGGATCATATTTCCAAAGGTCTTTATTATAGGTGCCGCCACCACCAGTACCAACATAAGCTTCTCCATTTACTACAAATGATATTACTCCCACTCTCTCACCAAATCCATTTGGAAAATCATTTAATTGTGTCCATGTATCTGTATTTGGTTCATATTTCCAAAGGTCCTTTTTAAGACTATTTCCACCAAAACCGGTACCGACAAAAACGACTCCATTAAGCGTAAATGTCATAGCTCCGTAACGTTCTACAAAATCAGAGGGAAAATCACCAATTCTAGTCCAACTGTCATTTACTGGAGGC
Source organism: uncultured Saprospirales bacterium (assembly GCA_963975265.1). Lineage (GTDB taxonomy): Bacteria > Bacteroidota > Bacteroidia > Chitinophagales > Saprospiraceae > CAJXUU01. The sequence continues at coordinate 12,523 of CAXBGT010000045.1, read as the reverse complement.
TTTGTTGTCTCAAGATAATCAAGGGCACAATCCATCAACCACTTGGAACCGTTGTATTGATGAATGCAGTTGTCATCTAGGCTATAAACTTGCAAACCTACCGCGGGGTTGGCAATGGTACCAATTTGCGCATTGGTCATCCTCGGAATAAGCAATCCCTTCTCAGTACTCTGAATGTCCAATATTGCACTGGAATCAGGTGTAAGGGTACCGATACCTACATTGCCAGTTTGTGCATTAATCTCAAAAATCAAACAAGTGAAGATTAGCGTCAGAATGATGGATATCTTTTTCATGTTGTTATAAGTTTAGTCTTTTGAAGTAAACTAATTTTAGCGTTCACTCAATTCTTAATATTTGTTTACAACAACAATGTAGCGTTTGAGTAGAAAGGTTAATAGTAATTATTAGCTAACGGTAGCGCGACTTATTAAACGGTTGAGTGAACGGTAAATTACCCTTTACTCAATGATGGAAATCTAAGACAAAGTTGAAAACCTTTCTTTGCTGCTTGATGTGGGAATCTCAACTCCATCGGATAATAAAAAAGAAAAAGCTTTACGCAGTCAGCAATATATGCCCCGTTCATAAGATAATATCATTAGGTTTTATCAGGTAATTCAAAGCATTGAATCTGATGGCCTCGGATATGAGAAATCACAAAGGAGATCTGAACAATCTAAGTGATGAGATCACTAGCTTGGTTGATTATAGCTATATTTTTGAAATAAATCTTTGAATTTACCTACATTTCACTCACCCTCAACATAGTATCTTCCACATGATGCACTAGCTCAGTGTACCGAGGGTCACGTTTAATCTCCCTTGTCCTCTGAAGTGGTAAGTCAATATCAATATGCTCGACAATCTTAGAAGGTTGAGCTTTAAGGATATAAATGTCATCTGCTAGGTAAACAGCTTCAGCTATATCGTGCGTGACAAATACAACTGTACTTTGAAATTTTTCCCATAGACCAATCAATAGATCTTGCATCTGTAATCTGGTCCGGATATCTAAGGCTCCAAATGGTTCATCCATGAGTAATATCTCTGAATTGGCCAAAAGACTTCTTGCTATGGCCACTCTTTGTAATTGTCCACCGGATAGACTTGGGTATTGTGCAAATTTGTTTTGGTGACCATCTAGTCCTACGAGCTTGATCATTTCCATGGCTTGTTCGTCCCTGTCTTTCTTTGATATACCTTTGAATTCTAATGCAAGTCCAACATTCTCTAACACGGTCATCCAAGGTAGAGAAGAGTACTGCTGGAAGACCATACTGACTCTATTTTTGTCAGAAACGGGTAGACCTTTTACAAGCACTTCACCTTTTGTAGGTTCTTGTAGACCCGCTATATATCTTAAGAGTGTAGATTTACCACTTCCTGACATCCCTAATATCACTACAAACTGCCCTTGATTTGGTTTGTCTTCTATAATAAAGTCTAGATCTTGCATGATCCAGTTTTTACCCCCATCATAACTCTGTGATATACCACATAGCTCTATGATGTTTTCATATTGTGTATCCTTATGTTCGAACCGTGCCATGTATTGGTTTCTTTTTAAATGTTAATCTCCTTGCGGATTGTTGGAATCGGTTTAATGTTCGTAGTAAAAACATATAGAATCATTACTCAAGGGCAGGCTGTGCCACGATCTTTTTACGTGTAAGCCCGTAGATCTTATAGCCTATGATTGATAAAAATATAAAATGGATCACCCATGCTGTACCACCAAATAAATAGGTGAGAATATTGTAACCTCCTAAGACTCCAAAAAATTCATCCATTGCTACTACAACGTATAAAAACAACATCACCCAAGTAAACGCTAACCATATGTAATCTATAATAACTGACAAAGCACTTTCTTCTGCATCTTTACTGTTGTGATCATATTTCCCTTTTGTCTGATACTTATGAGGGAATAATTTTCTATCCATATAGGCGAATATTTTATCCTGGAACACTCCGATTAATATGATCAAAACAAGTAAAGCAAAAACCTTATCGATCCGCCCTCTTCTTTTTGCGCCTTTGAGCAGGATATCTCCAAGTCCACCTGCGCTACTATACGATTCAATAAATACGATGTATGTCCATGAGATAGCAGTCATGATTCTAATATCATCCCATATTCTAGACATTACAGAAGGGATATAAACAGTTCGGACTGTCTGCCAGTTGGTCGCTCCTAAGGTGTAAACAGTCTTGAGATATACAGACTGTACTTCGTCTATTCTTTGGATTACTACAGGTAACAAAAAGATAAAAATACCAAATGCCATAAAGGCAGACTTCATGGTTATCCCAATACCTATCCATATTACAAATAGTCCTACTGTGGGTGTAATTGGGACAAAACGAATAGCTTCCACGTATCTCTGAAATAATCCTCTAAGTAATGGGACTAATGCTATTGCAAATCCCAGAGGGAGTGTAATTAACATGGCTAAAATATAGCCCGCCAAATTTAGTCCAATACTCTTTGCCGTATTTACGACTAAGTCGTTGTCAGAAAGCAATTCTGAATAGGAGCTTACTACTTTGAATGGATGAGGTAATATCTGTTTCACTACGATAGGATCTTCTCCAGCTGTAAGTAATATCCACAAACCCAAGAAAATAGAAACACCAACAACCCCAAGCAAATTATTCTGAGATTTAGTCAGTGAACCACGCAGACGAAACATCCAATCTGTATTAGCCATGTTTTATTTGTGTCTGGTTATTTTAGTTTATGATTATTAGACTTTCGCAACAAGGGATTCCCAAGCCGGTAAAGATTGGTAAGCCCATGTACTAATAGATTCCCAAGTTTATAGATGAGCTTACCAATCCTATGGGCTTGGGAATCTCGGGCTTGGTAATCTCACGGCCAATTATCAAATTTAGTCCGCTATCAATTGGAAATCTGTTCTCCTGTTTTTAGCTTTACAAGCATCATTTTGATTTGACTCACATCCAGCTACTGGATTATCAGGACCATTTCCTACGATTATAAATCTATTGGCATCCATGCCGTATTGAGCTCTCAGATAGTTAGCAACTGATTGAGCTCTTTTCTTTGATAAATCTACATTCATAGCTTTAGCACCAACATTATCTGTATTCCCTTCTATTCTTATCTTGGCATTACCGAAAATCTTTGCTGTTTCAGCAAATTGTAAATCAATGATTGTCTTTGCATTTGGGTCTAATTGGAATTGTCCTGAAGCGAAAGAAATACTAACTGGCTTACTTGATATGGCTGGAGCCGAAGCATCAGTTGATGATTTTTTGAATACTTTAGCTTTTTCTGCTGCATAATTAGATCCTGTCAACTTCTCATTGGCTGCTTGTATCGCTCCTGTAGATACTGCTGATCTCCAAGGTGGTGCAATATTATCTGCATGACCGGTCTCTACGAACTTTCTAGCCATTTTTGTATAAAGATCCTCTCCTTTTTGTCCTTTGTAGTTTCTATTCAGACCGAAGAAGTTCATGTTATCTCCATGACTTGTCCATTTCACAACACTCATCATACCTAATGCATCATCAGTAGATACTCCGTTCAACTCACCAAGATATTTGGCCGCTTTCATTTGATTTGGTTCAGAATTCAATTCTGCCACACCTTTCATCCACCCTTCATAGAATTGATTGACCATTTGCTTATTATTATCAATGAAAGATTGCTTAGCAAATAAAATATCTGCAATGATATGAGATTGCTCATTTGTAGTCAATAAGATCTTAGATCCTGGCACTGCTTGTGTAGCCAAAATATCATCAGGACTCCAAACTACTGCTGCATCTACATCATTGCCTTTAAATAATTCAGCTGCAGCAAGATTATCTGATGTTTCTATTACTTTAACATCACTATATTTCAATCCAGCTGCTTCTAGTGAAGAAATCAATAATGTCTGTGCTGGAGAAGGAACAGCTATTGCTATTCTTTTACCTTTCAGATCATTTACAGTTTTAATACCTCTTTTTACAATGATAGCATCACCACCTCTACTCCAATCTACTTGCATGAAAGCCTTTGGGCCAAGTGCATTGATATCTGCAGGAGCCGTATACAGTGGAAATGCATCCGCGGTTTGTACTAATACATCGTACTCTCCCGCTATCCATGCATCCATAGCACCTAGTAAATCATTATTAAGTTTAAAATCTACTTTGAACCCATAGTCTTTAAAGAATCTAGACCTTGCATTTGCTTGCGCACCTTCATTGAAATATAGACCAGGAGCATAGCCACCCCATGATACGAGTTGTACTCTTAATACTTTGTCTCCATTTTCATCAGTAGCGCCTACTGTTTCAGCTTTTGTGCTTCCAGAATTTGAAGTTGTAGTTGAAGAACCAGTGTTATCGCTATTCTTAGCTTGAGCTTCTTGCTCAGCCTTTGCCTCTTCTACTGTCTCTTGAAGACCTTTTCCAAAAGAAGTATTATTTAATACCCATTCACCTCCAAAAAAAACTAAGAGTAAAATTCCTAGTGTAATCAATAATTTAGAGAATGAAGTTAATCTTGCTGGTGCCATAATATATGTGTTTTTCTTGTTTGTATTCTTTTATTTTGTAAAAATTGGTACAGTTTAAATTGTAAAAAATAGTTACGGGTGAGACCGTTTTCCCGCAAATCTCTCAGACCGTTTTCCCGCAAATATGCTATTTGCTACAAAAGCCGGTCTTTATTTTCTACAAAAGCCGGTCTTTATTTTTTGATCCTTTCGAAAATGTTTTCGGGTGAGACCGTTTTCCCGCAAATTTTCTATTTGCTACAAAAGCCGGTCTGTTTTTGCTACTAAAGCCGGTCTGTTTTTGTATTTATTGTTCTTTCAACATTTGTTCCGGGTGAGACCGTTTTTCCGCAAATCTTCTATTTGCTACTAAAGCCGGTCTGTTTCTCTATTTATTGTTCTTTCAACATTTGTTCCGGGTGAGACCGTTTTTCCGCAAATCTTCTATTTGCTACTAAAGCCGGTCTTTATTTTCTATAAAAGCCGATCTTTGTTTTCTACTAAAGCCGGTCTTTGCCTCAGACCGTTTTATTGTTTTTTTATTTCAGGGCGAGATCGTTTTCCCGCAAATATGCTATTTGCTATAAAAGCCGATCTTTGTTTTCTATAAAAGCCGGTCTGCTAATCAAAGAAATTTTCGTATTGATTATCTCTTCCCAAAATTTCTGGTTCTTTCACTGGATGTTCCAAATCTAGAATATCTTCATCATTGTTTGCTTGTAGGATTAGGTCTTCTTTGGCTTCTCCTAATAAAAGCGAAGTACTTTGAGCTTCCCATTTTTCCAGCATCTTCAAGCCTTCTTCTTCAAATACTCCATTTTGTAGATCTACAGACTTCATAAATGATTCTGACATATCCATGAATTGCTCCATCTCTCCTACCTTATGCGATACATCATCTGCGATCGCTTCAAGTGCTGCATCAAACATAGCTTTCTTATCATTGTCTCCTTTGATTACATTCATTGCTGATTTCATAGCTGAATGTCCAGCCATAAGTGCTTTTCTTTCTATTGCCTTCACTTTGACCTGATCTTCCACATCTTCGACTAGGATAGCACTGTTCTCATACATCTTGTTAAGTACACGATAGAGTACTTCCATCTTGCGATAAAGGTCTTCGAGTTTGATGTTTGACTCCTTAAGTCTTCCTGCTTTTCGGCTTTTGAGGATCATTTGAGCGTTCTTATTGGTCTGTTTTGCCTTGCTCGCCTGTGCCATGTTAGACTTAATTGCTTTTTGATTATTAAGAATCATTTCCTTGAGCACGTGCATTTGGCCTCTTAGCTGAGTTGTTTGGCGATTCATCTTTTTCAGATTATCTTTCAAGTCATCCACATAACTTTTCAGAATAGCGATAGGGTTGATCTGCACGAATATTCCCGTAATCCATCTCATAGCACTCTTATACATATAACTCACGAGTGCTCTTGTCTTAGGATCTATCGCCATAAAAATGATAATACCCAATGTCAAAAGACCCACGACTAGTCCTGCTGTAGTTGCAAAAAATGCTAAAAGTGCACTTAGAAATGTTGCCGCTAAATAAGTACCACCAAGGACTATCCCTGCCAATACTAATGCGCCTGTTACGCCCTCAGGCTTTCTCCAAAATGATTTTGGCTTTATTTCTGTCATATTAATATCTCAAAATTGAATGTAAGATTGTGCTCTCACAAAGTTCAAAAATAGGAAAAAATAATGCTTCTTGATACAGTTATCGACTAAGGATGTAATTCTTCGATAAAAAAGAGCATTTCTCATCTATTTTTGATCATTTTGAGAAAGTCAGTTATAAAGTGGTAAAGTTGCGATTTTGGAGTTTTTCACTACACTTTCACATTTCGGCAATTTTCGGGATAATTTCAGTCATTAATATATTAATTTGTCATATTTGAAAATACATAATGATTTGATTTTCAGTCAATCGACTAAATGACTATTAACTATATTTTTTTTCTACCTTTGCAATGCAAATTATCCCCCTGGACTCACACCTAAAACTGAGTATTTAAACATTTAATATGGGTTGGTTCAAAAGACTAAAAGACGGTATACAGACCGCAACTAAATTTAAAAAAGAAGCTCCAGACGGGCTATGGCATAAATGTAAAAGCTGTTCTGAGTTGACTACTATCAAGGAACTCAAGGAGAACGTATTCATTTGTCCTAACTGTGATTACCACGTAAGAATAGGATCCCACGATTACTTTGATATCATCTTTGATGGTAAATACACGCTCTTATTCGAAGATATCGTTTCTAAAGATATCTTAGGTTTCAGTGATGTAAAAACTTATGAAGATAGACTCGAAGCTGCTGTCCTCAAAACAGGCCTAAAAGACTCTATTTCAGTTGCTCACGGAAAGTGTGGTAGAAAGAATTTTGTGATTGCAGCCATGGATTTTTCTTTCATTGGCGGTTCTATGGGATCTGTAGTCGGTGAAAAAATTGCTAGAGCAATAGATTACTGTATCGAGCATAGATATCCATTTATGATCATTTCCAAATCTGGGGGTGCGCGTATGATGGAGTCTGCATTTTCATTGATGCAGATGGCTAAGACTTCAGTCAAATTAGCTCAATTGTCCAGAAATAAATTGCCCTATTTTTCATTCATGACGGATCCCACTACAGGTGGTGTGACAGCTAGTTTTGCTATGTTGGGGGATATCAACTTCGCAGAACCAGGTGCATTGATCGGGTTTGCAGGACCTAGAGTGATAAAGGAAACGATTAAGCGAGACTTACCCGAAGGATTTCAGACCTCAGAATTCTTGCTGGATCATGGATTCTTAGACTTTATTGTTCATAGAAAAGAATTGAAGGAGAGATTGGAGACAGTGTTATCAGTTTTTGATACCGTTGAGGATATGGAGGAAGTGGCTTAGTTGATATATGATGTGCTAATTGTTTGATATGTTGATCAAATGAATTTCGTGAAACGAAAACACGTAGAACAATGCAGTGAACTGCAGGAGTCACAGGCAGCTTGGTTGATTAGCTGACAGAAGTTGTGTTGATTTCATTGATATACTTCAAATGTATCTACTTTTATGATGGACTTCAAGACGATAAACTTGTCATCTAAGACTATTCAATAATTCACAAATTCGACAAGTCAGCAATCAATAATTCGGCGATTCAAACAATCTACAATTCGATGAAACAAATATTCAGCGATTCGATAATTACATTCATCTAATAAATCTTACCTTTGCGGCCTTGTATAAAACAATTCCTTGCAGGATACCGTTTGGAATGATTGTGAAGTGATCTGATATCACGGATCAGACTAAAAATTAAGACATAAATATTCATGGGAATAATAAGTATAGCGGCTCAGTTGATTCTTAGCCTTTCGATTTTGGTAGTACTGCACGAGTGTGGACATTTTTTTCCAGCCAAATGGTTCAAAACTAGAGTTGAGAAATTTTATCTCTTCTTCAATCCTGGCTTTTCTCTTTTCAAAAAGCAAATAGGAGAAACAGAATACGGTATCGGTTGGATTCCTTTCGGTGGTTATGTGAAGATTTCAGGAATGATTGATGAAAGCATGGACACAGAGCAAATGGAGCAAGAGCCACAACCATGGGAATTTAGATCTAAGCCAGCATGGCAGAGATTGGTTATCATGTTAGGTGGTGTGACTGTCAATTTCGTATTGGGATTTTTGATTTTTGCAGGTATGATGTGGTACTGGGGGGAGACTTACTATAATGCATCAGACCTTAAGTATGGGGTAGTCGCTAGCGAACTTGGTAAAGATCTTGGAATCAAAGATGGTGATCATATAATATCAATCGGAGATGTAAAATTTGAAAGGTATAATCCTGGAATCATTTCTCAAGAGATCGTACTTAATGACCCTGAAGCACTAATAGTAAATAGAGAAGGAAAAGAAATAGCACTTCCTATTCCAGTAGACATGGCTGAGAAACTAACAAAGTACGAGAATAAGGGTGTTGGGTTATTCGCAGCTAGACTTCCACAAAGAATAGCAAAAGTAACTGGTGGTGCCGCTAAAAAAGCAGGCATGAAAGCAGGCGATCAGATCATTGAAGTAAATGGAATAAATACATTTTTTCTCAGAGATTTCTCAGCTGCTTTGGAGGGCAAAAAGGAAGAAAATGTAAACTTTACTGTCTTAAGAAATGAAAGAGATACCCTTAATTTGTCTGCTACGCTTAGTAAAAAAGGAGAGTTAGGAATCTTTAATGTCTTGCTCGATGGATTCGCTCCAGAGCAAAAACAAAAATACAGTCTTGGACAAGCGATTCCAAAAGGAGTAGATATCAGTTATGGATTTTTAACTGGACAGTTGAAAGCATTCAAACAGATGTTTGCTGGTAAAATAAAGGCTACTGATTCTCTAGGAAGTGTTTTCTCTATCGCTAAGATGTTTGATGAATCATGGAACTGGGAGCAATTCTGGAAGATTACAGCAATGTTATCTATTCTTTTAGGCTTCTTTAACCTACTACCGATCCCTGCACTTGACGGTGGATATGTTATGTTCCTGATATGGGAAGTAGTAACAGGTAGGAAACCAAATGATAAGTTTATGGAATATGCTACCATGGTAGGGTTCTTTATTCTTATCGGACTGATGATATTTGCTCTTGGATTGGATGTTAGTAAGTGGTTTAAGTAGATCATTCAAAATATATAATAGCTCAGTATCTTAATTGGTGCTGGGCTTTTTTAGTTATGACTAGAAGTTGTATGTAAGTCCTACCCCATTTATTGTTACTTCAAATTGCAAAAAGCTTGAACCTTACTATTGATTCTGGATTCTATGGAGAACCTTACTATTGTTTTAACAATGATCTAAGACTTACTCAGCAATACAGGATTATCACATTACGCACTGCAGCATAAATACTGTGAAAACTAAAAAATAAAGAGAATTGCAACCTCTAACTTGATATATCTCATGCAACAAGGCACGGAACTCAGTCAAAATCTTGAACTACATTTAAATAGATCTTGCTACTTTGTATTCTACAAATGAAAGAGTCAGAATTACTAAAACCTCAACTAATATATAAGACCAACCTATCAAAGTAAGCGTGCTAGAATGGTAGAATGCCAATCCTATTGAAAGAAGACAATAAAGAGAATTAGCAACTACTATAATTATTATGAATCGAGAATAGCTTTCACTTACAAAGAAGAAGCAAAGAAAATCATACCCAGCAAAGATGCATGGAAATGAAGCTAGCAATAACAAAGTCCCCTCATCAAGACCGAAAATCGCACCAAAACTACTCCAAGCAGAAATACAGAGACTAAGGCACCGATACCGTCCATAAGAAACAGATGTTTGGGATTCATTGCCAACTGACTTTGCAAACTCATGTTGTTCATTTGGTTACTTTGACACAAAATAAAGAATCTAAAGAGAACTAGTAATAATGAGTAAATCTATCTGGACAATATTATTTATGGTATCGTCTATATTTATCAACATGAACATAATTAATTAACACACAAACGCCTTATAATCAATTGATTATAAGGCGTTTAAAGTACCCCCGGGGGGAATCGAACCCCCACTCCCGAAGGAACTGGATTTTGAATCCAGCGCGTCTACCAATTCCGCCACAAGGGCTGGTGGTACTTCGTTTACCAATTCTGCCAACTAGGCTTATCTAGAATCGGATTGCAAAAGTATTCTTTTTTTCGATATTGTAAAATGTTATTTTGATTTTATTATTGTCCTTTTGATGGTTTATGCTTTTAAGAGGTAATTACCTAAGCAATATTTAATATAACAATTTATTACCACCTTATAACAATGTCACATCTCCATAATAACTAGTCACCGTCCCTTCTGTATCCGTTATCAAAAAAACATAAGTATAAACACCCGAAACTGCATGTTGCCCTGAGGTAGTACCATCCCATCCCGACTTAGGATCATTAGGTGCAAAGTTTTTCTTCTGTCCTACTAAGCTGCCCCATCTGTCAAATATTTGCATACTGTTAATGCTGGCAATATTTTCATTTCCATACAGCGTAAAAAAATCGTTCATCCCATCTCCATTACTTGGAGAGAAGACGTTTGGAATATAGACTTTTAGCTCCCGTTGGTATCTCACATGGATTACTTCTGATGCCGTGCATCCGTACGCATTTGTAATAGTCACTTCATATGCATTAATGTCGGTAGATGATATTATCGGATCGAAGCAATGAGTACATGAAAGTCCTGACTCAGGAAACCAACTTATCTCGACCTCAATATCTGCATCAATAAGTAATTGTCCATTAGGGTTATCTGCATCGACGACAACTGTATCCGCTGTAAGTAGTTCAATGTATGGGGCATCTGAATAAGATTTCACATAAAAAGAATCTTTCGCTGCACATCCATATTCATTGGTTGCCTCTAAAGAGTACCATCCTTCAGAGGTAACTGTAATCGAATTAACCAAGTTTGTGAAATTGTAATCTCCATTCCAGAAAACTTCTAAATTATCATCTTCTGTAAAATAGCCAAGAGAAGCCTCTTGGTGATCACATGTGAGATCCTCACCTTCCATTATTATTTCTGGAGATTTAAGAAAAGCATTCACAAAAACATCTACCTCATTTGTACATCCATACTGATTGGTTACCATTAATGAATATTCACCCCCTTGCTCGACAGTTATTTCCTTAGCATCCCATAACAACAGATTATCAACGAACCAATTGTATATCAGATCATTATCGTCGGACAAGGCCACTATATTAATAATAGGAGTATAACATGTGATGGTATCTATGTCTTCGACCGAGACTTGAGGTTGAATTAAATACTGAGAGACAAAAAATGTATCCTTGGTTTCGCAACCATTATCACCTATAAGCGAAAAATAATATTCTCCGCCTTCTTCACTTTGAAAATCAAGTAGAGAATTAATAATTCCGCTTGGTGAAGTCAATAGTAAATTGTCATCAACAGATTCTAAGTCAAACTGAAACGAAACATAAGGATCATGACACGTAATAGAATCAAAATCTACAGTATACATGGGTTGTGCTACATCTTCAGAAATTGATAATGACGTATCTAATGAGCAGTTTCCATCAAATTCAATATGAACTAAATATTCACCTTGTTCAAATACTTCTGGTATTTCTTCATCAGAGGAAAACCCATTAGGGCCAACCCAAGCAATGGTATTATATGATGTCACAATTGAAAAAGGAAGCGCCAAGTTACCTGTCGTACAGTCTAAGGTATCAGGACCGATTGTAAATTCTGGAACAATAGAAATATCTACAATACTAATGGCATCGTTAGCTTCACAACCGCTCTCAGAATTGATGACCGATAAGTAATAGACACCAGGATCAGTCGCAATGAGCGAATCCGAAGAACTGACAAACATATTAGGACCAAGCCACGATGTGGTTCCGCCTTCAAATATTTCAGCATTAATAAATGCTGAATTTTGAAGACAATCTATAGTATCAAATTCTACATTTACAAATGGAACAGTTAGGTTTGAAGAGATAAAAATGGAATCTTCTGCACTGCAGCCATTCTCATTAGAGACACTTACATAATACCATCCTTCTGTATTTACATTTAAATCTTTATCGTCGCTGATAAGATCAAATTGATTCGTCCAACTATAAGATAAGTCAATTTGATTTGCAGAGAGATTGATATTTACCTCGGGCAAAAAGCAACTTATTAAATCACTATCTAGCGACAGCAATGGTGAGCTACCCAGAAACTGAACATAAGAGGAGTCTGTACTCTCACAATAATTTTCTGGATTTACAACCATGAGATAATACCATCCCTCTTCTATGATTGTAATTTCATTGCCTGATTCTGACATGATATTGGGACCACTCCATTCTAAATCAAAATCCGACACAAGAGATATACTACCTGACAAAGAATCACAAGGAACAGTCAAATCTTGTAACTCTACCACAGGTCTCAAAGTATCTACTTGTAAGTTTACAGAAGCCAAAGACTCACAACCTTGTCCATTAATAAC
>CAXBGT010000044.1:0-30058 GCA_963975265.1 uncultured Saprospirales bacterium | reverse complement strand
TCCGACTATTGCGTCTGTAGGTAAATGCTGACCAGCTTTTACTCTTAGATAACCTGTGATGGCTGACGCAAATACAGCTCCTGCCCAAACTACATTATTATAATTAGAATTAGGATAAAGATCAAATTATGCAGTGTTATCAATCACCCACTCAGCTCCAATCCTGCCGCTCTTCATAGCGGCATTTATTGACCCATTCATAGTATGGTCTCCGATTATGGCCATTGTCTTACTTACTTCTAAAAGTTTGTCATTATTGACATGAATCTGAGAAGGAAGAGCATATTCAATTCTATATGTTTTGATATGTTTCCAGTCCTTAGCGGAAATGATCCATTGTGCCAGCTCATCTTTTACTTTTTGAATTAAATGTGGTTGGTTATGATCTACACCGTCCTTAAGAGATACAGATATAAGGTGACCCTGCTTAGCATATTGAGAGGATGTTTTAGATAAACACACCATATTATTCACTAGAGAATCTGATGCTCCGTTCAGTGCAATGGCATTGTATTGATATGGTACTTCTTTTGCCTTGAAATATAAGTTTGTGGTAGATCTATGTTCTGTTTTATTACCTGAAAAGTCATTGCTGATACCTGTAGCTTCCGTTGCGATAAGAATATGATCAGAATGGATAGTTTGATTTTTATCTGTGTATATCATATTTCCATCTATTGAGCTCACTCTAGTATTACACATGATCTTGGTTGGGTCTAGATGGCTTGCAATTTGTTTTGGGATTTCTTCCATACCAAGAGCAGGTATAGCGGCATCCCCCTCGGTAAACATCTTGAAAACAAAATCAAACATTCTTCTGCTTGTGCTTAAGTCATTCTCAAGGAAAATTCCTGCATAAAATGGATGAAGAAATTCTTTAATTATAGTATTACTAAATCCATATTCCTCCCTAAGTGCTTGCTTTGTGCTAACTTCTTCACCCTCAAAAACCTCATTGATTGATTGTCGTGTGAGCCTAGATTTAATTCGTAGGATATTGAATTTATCACCAATACTAGCTGCATTGGTAGTCAAAGTCGAAAATAGTGAAGAAAATTGCCGTAGTGGGTCTCCAATATAGTCTTTCTTTCCACCATCTCTCAAGAGCACTGCCCCAGGATCAAAGGATTGAAGATCAAGGGAATTGTATTCAAGAATCCTTTTCGCTTCCGGATAAGCAGTCAAGAACACCTGAAATCCTCTATCCAATCGGTACCCATCGACAATATCTGTTTTTATCCTACCACCAACGCGATCGGTAGCTTCAATAATCTGATAGTCTCTACCAGACTTGTGAAGATAGTATGCAGCCGTCAATCCAGCTACTCCAGCACCTACTATTACTGTCTTTGTCATTTGATTTAAAAGTTGATCGATAACTTAAGAACTTTGAAGGCGTTTTTGTTTAGATATTTTGGAGTAAAATAAGCTTATTCTATCGATGGAACTTCATGGCATCGTTAACTACGTATTTATTATTTGATGTTGAGTTCAATATAGAAAACATAATCATTTAGTTAACTCATTGAGCATTTCTTTAAATATGAAACCCTGGAAAGGAAATACAGCGTACCTAAAACTGAAGCCAGCTTATAAGAAGTTGAAGTAACGAAATATAACCAATAGAAAGACAATTTGGCTGTCATTAATGGAATGGTAAACATCCACCTTTTAAGACCTCTGACTTTTGCAAATCCAAGCAACATTTCATTATAAGAAAGGATATCTCGATCGCCAATATCAAAGCTTTGATCATAAATCTCTTTCTGAAAAAGGGCATTTTCTAGAAACTTAAGTACATCAGTTATTCAGATGTGCAGGTACTTGGTATTCAACCATTAAGGAGTAATCATCACTGGGACCTTTTCTATCAAATCTCTGATGATTTCGAAGGAGGTACTTCCTGATCCTACATAATTCCTGCTCGTAAAGTGGTAAAATTATAATTTCCTCTGTTCAATTCAATCTCTACATCTTTTCTAGATTCAAGATACCGAGAAAGCGAGTCTTCATTTACAATTTCACTTAAGTAAATCACGTGCATAATATTCGTTTTACTGATCACTTCTCGAAAATTAGATTATTATAAACTGTTTAGTTACTCCAAAGTAATTTTATCAATTATTAAACTAAAAGTTTCTGATTTTTTGTTAGAAATAAGTATAGCGACCTCTTCCAAAAACTTACCAGTATAATTAGGTATATCTAATTTTCTACCTCGAAACCCTGGCTCCATTTCAGACATTGGAACAGAAACTGTTTGCCAACCTCCAGAGGTCTCAAAATAATAGATATATGAATGACGATCGTATTTATCCGATTTTACTCTAAACTGAAACTGTTTGCCATCTCCTTTTAAGCGTATATTTATTTTAGAATAGCTATCAATTCGTATCTGGTCGAAGAAATATCTAACAGACGAAAATCCGCCGTTATTTTCTAGAGATACTCTTCCTTGAAAAACAGCGTGGCCTTCTTCATTTATCCCAAAATGACCATCAGATCTTCCTCCCATAACGACATCATCTACAATCTTCCAGTTGCTAAGGTCACTGTCTTTGTTGAAATCAAAAAGAATCATATTACTGAGGATGAAATAGCTTAAAAGTAAATGCACTATGAGCATATGGTTGAACATATTAGATTACATTGTTTTCTTTAAAAATTCTGATAACTACTAGTTTATACGTAAAAATTATTGTAAACAATACAAATGTTGCATCCGAGAAATAATTAATAGTCTCTTTCATTTCCTATTTACACCAACAGTTATGACATGGAATGTATCTCCATGAAGACGAATTATTGTACTATAGATTTTTTATTGTGCTGGTTTTGATTTTTAAATATCAAATAACATAATGATATCCAAAGAAAAATTATATCATAAATTATAATTGCTAAGACGGAAATCTGTTTAACAATCACTATCGCAAGTAGATAAAAAATATTATTTCTTGTATTTATTATTTCCTTCTCTAATGGCATACGCAAATCCAAAGCCAAAAAGAAGAGTAATTAGCCCTGCAAAGTATGGGATTATATCAATCATTTTTACTGTTATTAATTAGTTTAAGATAAACTCCAAAGGCCAATATTGAAGGAACCCAAAGGCCAATAAAAATTGCTGAATCATTTTCTCCTTGAAAGTAAAGTACTTCAGAAAAAATCAGCGATAACATAGCTGCAACCATTAGGAATTTGTCTGCGGTAGTAAATTTTTTTAACATTCTTTTTAGTTTGTAGTATTGATAACATTGGTTTCGTCATTAATGTTTTGGTTATTCATTAATATCCTTGTATTGATAGTGTTTTATTCTAAAAAATATGATTACACTATATATACTATTTGTTTTGCTTTCATCAGTTTTATCATAACATTAAATATCGATAATTCTAAAAATACAGCATACATTACAGCAGCAGTACTTTTACAACATTGTCTGAAGATCCACTTACCTCAGTCATAACAAGTATAGATGGATGCATTCAATACATCATTATAGAAATTGAACTAAGAAAAGTACTGTCTTCCCCATTTCCAATATATTCTCACCGAACGGTGATGGAGTGAATGATAATTGGGTTCTAGATTTTACAGAATCTGATCTAATTCCAATTGATGTAGTTGTATTTGAAAGATGGGCAAACAAAGTTTATGAAGCTAGCTTTCCTTCAAAATTATGATATACGCAATTGGGATGGATTTCTTAGAAATAGGAAAGTTGTGACTAGAGTCTATGTTATTACTTTAGATATTTTGCACGAGAATCAAAAGCAATATAGAAGTGTATCAATTACAGTTTTGGATTAAGATATATGTGAGTAATTAGAATAATCTAGCTATCTACTTTCAGCGTCTAAAATCATAAATAATCAGTCAAGATTACTATTGAAGAGTACAATTTACTATCTTGTAATCAGTATTATTGGTCACAAACAACAACAAACTAAATCAACGGATTGGTGAGTTATTCGGAAGTTATCTTCTTCTAAAATTTATAAAATACTGATTATCAGATATGATATACAGTGGATTCGCTTTCTGGTGCGCTCTTCCTTTTACCGCTTTTCATTTGCTCCTCTACCCTATTTTCCTTATTCCTATGTCAGCCATTTGACAATAATTCAAATCAATCCTTACGGGAGTTATTCGGTGAGTTGCATTTTAAAAGATATTATAACTCACTAAAATGAGTAACCTAAAGACTAGAGTTCAAGCTCCAGTCTTGGGCATGCTCTTTCGTAATATCTCTTAGTCCTTACTTATTACATACATTTCTAATGCCAAAATAGGTGCAGATATATTCATCCACACGGTCTGACCATAGCGATTACCATCGCCAGGTCCCTCCTTCGTCAGCACGATCCACCTTGCATATGTATTTTTCTTTCCTAGTCTAACATCGATAGTATGCAGCGTCATACACTTTATTTCACGTGTCCGCTCACTAGCGGATTTTATACATTCACATTATGCTTACATCATCTTTTTCTATGGGTCAGGTTGTTGCCAGTTCAGCTACTCAATTGCTTACGACTTCTGATCTTTCATTTCACACTTTCATTTATACTTCCCTTATGAGGCATGAGGAAGGTGACTGGGGTGAGATTAGCGAGGAGGATCATGAGAGCAATGAGCTGGCTCTCATTTCGGGTCGTCGTTTGTTTTCAGTTTATCATTGTAGTGCAGATCATTCTGTTCACGAGGTTCGTATCTATGTCATTACTGAGACTGATCCGTTCAGTTACTACTGTTTTATGGCCTAGTGAGTATTAGGTCATTTTTATTTAGTATCCAACACACTTGCTCCTAGAGCCGTACTACAATATAAATTCGCTATTTTCAAATTAATATTCCCATTTTACAAAGGCTTCCATAGCCGCATAATGTGACAAACCTAAAGCATCATATATATCAGCTGTTTCTCTATTCCTATCTTCGGCACGTTGCCAAAACTCTCTACTGTCGGCCCCTTGAAACACAACACCATCTTTTTGTGATTGATGTTTAAAAATACCTTTTCTTTTTTCTAATACTTGGTCTGGACCCATAGGAACTGCCATTTCAATCTCATCAATTCCCCATTCTTGCCATGCTCCTCTGTACAACCATAGCCAACAATCTTTCATGAATTTTTTAGGTTTTAAAGCTTTTACAGCTGCAAAAATAATATCTAAACACACTTTGTGTGTTCCGTGTGGATCGGCTAAATCACCTGCCGCATATACTTGGTGAGGCTTAATTTTTTCTATAAGGTCCATTGTTATCTTAATATCTGCTTCTCCTAATGGATTTTTCTCTATGGTTCCCGTTTCATAAAACGGTAATTCCATAAAGTGGATTTGTTCATCAGGAACTCCTATAAAATGACAAGTAGCCCTTGCCTCTCCTTTTCTTATTAATCCTTTTATATGCCTTACTTCTGGTGTATCTATTTCACTAGACTTTTTGTTTTTAAGAAATTCTACTGCTCTTTTATAAATATCTTCAGCTTCAACATTTTTTATTTCAAACTTGTTATTGTAATCACAAACAAAACTTGCAAAACGCAAAGCTTCATCATCTGCGACTGCTATATTTC
The DNA here is from genome assembly GCA_963975265.1 of uncultured Saprospirales bacterium. Lineage (GTDB taxonomy): Bacteria > Bacteroidota > Bacteroidia > Chitinophagales > Saprospiraceae > CAJXUU01. The sequence goes on along the minus strand of CAXBGT010000044.1, from coordinate 24,473 downwards.
CTGAAGTTTGATACCCTATATGAACTTCATGCCCTTGCTCTTGTAACCTTTTAAAGGTACCTCCCATACTAATGATATCATCATCTGGATGTGGGCTAAAAATAAGCACACGTTTTTTTGCTGGCTCAGCTCTTTCAGGTCTTTTGCTATCGTCTGCATTGGGTTTACCACCTGGCCATCCAGTAATAGTATGTTGAAGTTTATTAAATATCTTGATATTAATATAGTAAGCTGGTCCAGAATCTGCCAATAAATCGCTCATACCGTTTTCGATATAATCCGCATCCGTTAACATTAATATTGGCTTCTTTAAATGAAGTGCTAAACTCAATACTGCTTTTCTAATTAATTGATCTGTCCAAACAATTTCTTCTACTAACCATGGTGTTTTAATTCTTGTTAATTTTGATGAAGCTGCTTGATCTAAAATAAAAGTAGCATTTCTATGTTCTTGCAAATAAGAAGCGGGCACTAAACTAGTAACCTCATCTTCTACAGAAGCTTTTATAATATTCGATTTACTTTCTCCCCAAGCCATTAAAATGACTCTCTTTGCTTCCATTATTTTTTTTACTCCTAATGTAATTGCTGTTCTTGGTGTGTTCTGTAAACCAGAGAAATCTCCACTTGCTGCAACTCTTGTAATATGATCTAAAGCCACCAATCTTGTTTTCGAATTTTGAAGTGAACCAGATTCGTTAAAACCAATGTGACCATTTCCTCCAATTCCTAAAACTTGTAAGTCGATTCCTCCTAAAACTTCAATTTTTGCTTCATATTGATCACAATAATCTCTAATGTCTTTTTTGGTCAATGTTCCATCTGGAACGTAGCAATTTTCTAATAAAATATCTACATGATTAAACAATTGCTCTTGCATAAAACGAACATAACTATTTACAGAATCTGGTTCCATGGGGTAGTATTCATCTAAATTAAAAGACACTACATTTTTAAAACTTAAACCTTCTTCCTTGTGCATACGCACCAATTCTGCATATAATCCTTTCGGTGAAGAACCTGTCGCTAAACCTAAAATACAAGGTTGTCTTTGAGATTGCTTTACCTTAATAAGGCTTGCAATTTCTGCTGCGATTGCCTTTGAAGCTGAGGTAGCATCTTCATAAACTATGGTTCCAATATTTTCGAATCTTTTCTCGAAACCTGTTGCTTTGTCAATATTGCTTTTAAACATTGTTTGCTTTTTATTTTATTATCATTTCCCATTATAAAATGGTTGCTCTAATTTTATTCCATACTTTAATTAATAACCCTCCAGAAACTATCGCTACTCCAGTTAATGGTATTGCATAATTGTAATCACCATAAATGTAATAGCCTGTGGCAAACATGCAGCTGTAAATTAAGACACAACCCAACAACATAGCTACAATTCCAAAAGGCACACTCCAACCTTCATTATTATCTTTTAAAGTGATGCCATCTGCTTCTGCTTCATTGATAATTTCAGTCCACCCTGGGCCTCCTGGTTGTATTTTTTTATAAAAATGACGCAGTACTTCTTGGCTTTCTGGTTGTGTGATATAAGTAGCTATTAACCACAAAGCTGTGGTCGTAAAAACAACCATAGGGTATTCATAATAATCCTCGAAAACACCAGTTTCTGAATCAAAAAAGTAATCTCCAATTGGTGTTAATTTTAATAAAATTGAAATTATACCAGAAGCAAACATTGCTGTAATCTCGCTCCAGGCATTGATACGCCACCAAAACCAACGTAATATAAAGATGAGTCCAGTTCCCGCACCAAACACTAGTAAGACTTCGAATAACTGCAACGCATTTTGTAATAACAAAGCCAACAACGCACTTAATACCATAAGTACAACCGTTGAAATCCTTCCTACTGCAACTAATTTTTTTTCTGATGCTTCAGGATTTATTTGTTGTTTGTAAAAATCATAGACCATATAGGAAGAGCCCCAATTAAGCTGGGTTGAAATGGTACTCATATAAGCAGCTATTAACGATGCTAATACTAAACCAAGTAATCCGCTTGGTAATCTGGTAAGCATTGCAGAATATGCTAAATCATGTCCCAGTTTATCATCTGATATATTAGGAAATGCTTCTTGAATACTTGCTAAATCGGGAAATATTACTAACGATGCGAGTGCCACTAAAATCCACGGCCATGGCCTTAAAGCATAATGCATGATGTTAAAGAAAAAAGTAGCACCTATAGCATGATTTTCGTCTTTGGCTGCCAACATACGTTGTGCAATATAACCGCCGCCACCTGGTTCTGCTCCTGGATACCAAGAACTCCACCATTGCACAGCCAAAGGAATGATCAATAACGTAATGACTGCATGTTTATCACTAAAATCTGGTAATATGGAAAGTTTATCTGCCACATGCTCGTTTGCCATCAAAGCTTCTATCCCCCCAACTTCTGGGATATTAACCAAATAATAGGCTGCACCAATGGCACCTCCCATGGCTACAAAAAACAGTACAAAATCGGTATATACTACACCTTTAAATCCACCTAAAGCACTAAATACTACCGTGATGAGTCCTGCACTAATGACCGTTTGCCAAGGCTCTAACCCTAGCATAATACCACCAATCTTAATGGCTGCTAATGTTACGGCAGACATAGTTATTACATTAAAAATAACCCCTAAATAAACGGCTCTGAATTTCCTTAAGAATTTAGCTGGTTTTCCTCCATATCTAAATTCATAAAACTCCATATCTGTATTCACATTAGATTTACGCCATAATTTTGCATAGACAAAAACTGTTAATAAGCCAGTAATTAAAAAGGCCCACCATACCCAATTACCTGACACTCCGTTGGTTCTTACTATGTCCGTTACCAAGTTCGGAGTATCTGTAGAAAAGGTTGTAGCAACCATAGATACTCCTAATAACCACCAAGGCATAGTCCTGCCAGAAAGAAAAAATTCTGTAGAGCTCTCTCCCGATTTTTTTGAAACGAAGATCCCAATGGACAGCGTTATCGCAAAGAATACCGCTATTATTACGTAGTCTAATGTGCTTAAGAATACCATAGTTACTATTGTTTATTTAGTAATTCGTTTTGATAAAACAGGATCGTTTCTTCCAAAGCTTCCTGAATTGTATAATCTGGTTTAAAACCCAAATTGTTAAATTTTTCAGGATTTGCTTGAGAATGTTTTATATCTCCAGCTCGCTCATCTAAAAACTGAATTTTCGATTTAGAATTAGTGAGTTTTATAATATTTTCCGCTAATTCACGAATGCTTGTACTATGACCCAAAGCAACGTTATAGGTACCGCTACCTTTTATTGAAGCCAGTATGTTTGCTTTTACTACGTCCTTTACATAGACAAAATCTCGTGTCTGTAATCCGTCACCATAAATAGTTATTGGTTCATTCTGCAATGCTTTATTGATGAAAATGGGAACTGCTGCGGCATAAGCAGATTTTGGATTTTGCCTTGGACCAAACACATTAAAATATCGTAAAGATGTTGTTGAAACACCCCATTGGTCTTCATACATTTTCAAATAATATTCTCCGTCTAGTTTTGTTATTGCATAAGGCGTCATTGGTTCAGGAACCATTGTTTCTACCTTTGGTAATGCAGGGTTATTTCCATAATTTGCTGCAGATGTAGAAAGTATAACTTTACACTTAGGTGTATCTCTTGCTGCGTCTAAGATATTAAGAGTCCCAATGGTATTTATTTCTACACATTCACTAATCTTTGTTAGCGATTCCGGCACACTGACTAATGCTGCTAAATGAAAAATAGCACTTGCATTCTCAGCTAAGTTTTTCACCAATTTTTTATCTCTTATATCTCCTTCTACAAATTGAACTTTAAGATTATTAAGATTTTCAACAAACCCAGTTCTTAAACTATCAAGAACGGTAACTTCGTGACCTTGATTTGATAGAAATTCTGCAATATGGCTGCCTATAAATCCTGCGCCTCCTGTGATTAGATACTTTTTCATTCTTTATCTATTTTGATAGCTTTTCAGAAATACTTTCTAATAACTTAAGCTGATTTTTAGCCCTATCTAAATTGTGTTCTGGATAATTAGTTTTGTAATAAACATCACGTCTTAAATAATCAGTCAAAAACCGCAATGCCATTATGAAAATCATTGTTTTTGCCGCTAATGGCAAATGTGCTAACTCGATAGCTGTTAAATAATGTTCTGTTTTTTCTAGAAATCCCTTTTTATAGGCTTGATAATAATCTAAGTTAAATTCAACCTTAGATAAATCCTTTTCATCTTCTGCAGCTGTATTACAAATTGTTCTAATGGCATCACCAAAATCGTAATGAATTATTCCTTGCATTACTGTATCTGTATCTATCATACAAATACCTTTATTATCTTTATTGAAAAGAGAGTTAGAAATCTTCGTGTCGTTATGAGTTACTCTTAATGGGATCTTACCGCCATCTTTTAGCCTTTGAAGAATGCACATTTCTTCTTTCAGTAGGCTTACGATGTTAGTGTATTTCGCAGCTTTTAGTAATCTATCCTTTGGTGCACTTTGGACTGCATAAGTGTACTGCTTGTAGCGAAAAGACATATTATGAAAATGAGGAATTACGTCAATTAATTGGCTACTATCAAAATCTGAAGTTAGGTTTAAGAATTCTCCTAAAAGTTTACCGCCTTGATAAGCAATTTCTTCGCTTTTTACAATTTCATAGGTTATGCTATCATCAATAAAAACCATTACATTCCAGAAGTTTCCATCTTGTTCATGATAATATAAGTCTGTATTTTTTGCACTTACAAAAGTGAGATTTGTTTTACTGAACTCTTCGTCAGAAACGTCTGATAACTTTCTACTAATATGATTGCTTATTAAGATTTTATTATTGACTAATCCAGCAACATCTTTGAATACATGATGATTTATTCTTTGTAGAATATACTTATTACATGAATCCGTATCTACAAAAAATGTATCGTTTATATGCCCCGTGTTTAATTCACTATGACTTAAATAATTCGATTTATGGTCAAATTCATTAAAAATAGATTTTATAGTTTCTGATTTCAGTTCCATGATTTGTTGGACATTAATTCTGCTTTGGAATACTCTGCTATGTGTTACACTTTTACAATAGTTTATAAAGCCATGTTGCTAAGATTAATTCGACACTAAATTTTATTTTAAATAGTAATTTAAACGGCCAACAAATACTTTATTTGTGGCTGAAGACTACTGCTTAATTATTTTTTTAATTATTTTTCTATTTCCTGCATATATGATTAGGATGTAAGCACCTTTTTCCAATCCATTTGTATTTATTGTCATTTTATTTTCTTCATCAAAAGACAAAGTTTCATCATACAAAATAGATTTACCAACAATATCAACAAGGTCAATTTTTATTGCACTACTTTCAAAAGCCTTGTGCATTTCTATAACCAAAAAATCATGTACAGGATTAGGGTAAGCCTTGAAAAAATAAAATAGGTCAAGATCAGGATCAAGGTTACTAGATACATCTAGATAGAAGGATTCAATTGATACACATCCCCTAGAATTTGTATAATACACTCTATATACCCCTTCTTGATCTTTAGCGATACTTTCTAGCGTGATGTTTTTGCTAGTGGATGCAAAACTCAGTGGACCATACCATTGCCAAGTCCCGCTTGCATCTAAATCTTCTGGCTCCGGTTCGAATGACACATTATCATCAGTAGTTAACTTAGCAAAGTTCTCTGAAGTTGATATTGAACCATTTATCGAAATAAACGGGTTAATATTACAGTTATTGGAAGTTACAATTTCCGGTTTGCTAAAATAATTTAAACTCATTGGTCTTTCTAAAGTACCTCCGGGTTTTTCCCATCCAACACTAAGATGATCTCCACCATTACCTTCTTTATGAAGTACATAGAAAAAGTATTCTTTGTTTTTATCTAAAACGATAGAAGAAGATTTCTGTGAAGCCCTTAAATTCCATTGCCTAAAATTTGTCCAGCCATTTGTGGATGCAATCATTTCAGCATTAGAAGGATCGCTATCAGTACTTAAATATATCTCTGTATAATCGTCACCAGAAACCCAAAAGGTATAGTTGCCTGTTTCTGGCACGCATAGAATGCCTGAAAATTTTGATCCATAAGCTTCACCCGTATTCTCACCGACTTCTAAAAGACCAGTAAAAGTAGACTCAACATCTGGGCTGCTTGGATAATTTGCGCTTGACGTTAAATCCAATGTTCTATCTCCTTGTATATTATCCCACCGTTGAAAAAGAATTTCACCAGTAGCATTACACATTTCTATTACAGGAATTCCTTCACATTCACAATTATAGTTAAACCTATCGTTCGTCGTATTAAGGTTTCCATCATTACATGGATCACCTTGATTTACCAAGCATTCATCATTCGAAATTTGATTGAGATATGCTACTAGATTATCCATTTCTATACTTCCTAAAACTGGTTTGTCTATATCATTACTGTGCGCGTCAATAGCCGCTTCTATCGTTTGCGCAGATCCGTCATGTAAATAAGGTTTTGTGTACCAAAGTCCTCTTAAAGTAGGTGAATCTAGTCCTAACAGTTCTTCATTTAATCGAAAGCCAGATGTTGGTTTTATTGTTCCTATGTTATGTAAGTTGTGATTAGGAGAATCTGTAAAATCTTCCCCTCCATGACATCTTATGCAAAAATTGATCTTAAAGACCATTTTTCCAAGTTCTGCATTCTGCGTTAATTCCCCATTGTTAGTGTATGGACTTTCTTCAATTTTATTCAAACTAGAAATATATGCTGCTAGGTCATCCAAATCTTCACTTATTCCCTTTTTAGGTGCGCCTAAAGTTTCTTTTGTCGCATTGTAACTTCCAGAATTCATCAAACCTTTTCCCAAACTAAAATTTCTAATTTGATTTTCGAAATCTTGACCTTCATCAAAATTTGCCGTCCAGTGTAATCTTCCATGACCTTTTCGGCCCTTCCCTTTTAAGTCGATGGTATTTCTAAGCCCCTCTCCCAAATTTGTGAAATCCCAAACTCGGCCATCATGTCCACCATTCAAATGGCAAGATGCACAACTCATATAACCATCCTGGGCTAATCTGATATCATTAGAATTGTAAAAAAACTGTTTACCATTTAATACATTGTCTTCTAATTTTTCATTGGTCACAACCATGGTTTTTCCCAGTTGACTTATGGATCCACATGCTGTGTTACAAACCAAATTAGAATTAAATACAGAAACCGAACGGCTTATAAAATTATGAACAAATAATTGCTCCCCATCTGGACTAATTACCATAGCATCTGGAGCATCTCCTCCAGAGTTAATTTCAGATCGATTTTCCAGATTAAAGGCATCTATAATCCAAATGGTGCTTGTGCCGTTTGTAGTAACAAACAGCCGATTGCCGTTGGGACTATATATTGAGGCATTTGCAAAATCACTATTATCAAAGTCAATCCGATTGTCAATATTTTCTTCATTAGTTTCTAAATCTATCTGAGCCCCCATACTTCTTACGGTAGTTTCAAAAGTAAGCGGCAGTCCATCTCTTGTAATTCCTCTTTCTACATTATCTTTTTTTGATGGAATAAACAGTTGCGTACCATCAGGCGAAATTGATAAAGCCCCCAGATAATTTGGCAAACCTCTTCCATTCGTTGGACCATCTGCTGTTTGAGATTTTGCTAAAGAAACAGTTTTTTCTATTGTGAAATCTGAAGTATTAATGATAGACACATTGCCAGAATCATCACTAGAAATAAACCTGACAACCCAAAGGTTATTTCTTTCGGCATCTAAAGCCAAATTCCCTGGCCATGGGCCAACATGTAATGTCTCTAAATCAGTGATATTTGAGGCGTCGACCTTAAGAATATCTCCAGAGCCTTGCAAAGAAATGTAAACGATATCAGCGATCTTATCTATTAATATACTAACCGGATTACTACCATGTGGCAATGATTTAGTATTTAGCACCACCCCACTTTCAGTATCTATTATCGAGACATTTGAACTTCCGCTGTTCACTACCCACAATGTTCCACTAGATGTTATCGCTAACGATTCTGGCTTGTTACCTACAGGAATTTCATAAGTCAATTCATAATTTGAAGCATCTATTGCGGATACTGAATTGTTATCGGGATTCACATTCCATACTAAGTTATTATCCTCATCAAAAATAATTTTAGAACTGTGCGTTGGCAGTTTATCAGTAATAGGATTGGAAACAATTTGTATTTCAGTAAGATTAATAATTTTATCATTTTCATTGTATTTGACAATGAGTTGCACCAAGAAATTACCTCCTGCATCATATTGATGACTAGACATTAAGGTGTTACTAAATTCAGTTTGAGGCGATCCATCACCATAATCCCATGCAAAAGTAAAATGGCTAATATCTTCTCCTTGTAAATCGATGCTAAATTGCGCAATTTCTCCAACTAGGATTTGGCTTGGAATATTAATTTTAGGAGGCTTTATTGATTCGACTACACTTCCAGTAGAAAATGTTGAAACTACTATATCATTTAAAATTGCGTTTCCAGACCAATCTTTAACACCTCCACTTTTAAGAATAATCTCATAGGTAGTATTTATGTCTAAAGGCTCGAAAGTGCTAAAATTAACAATTCCAAACATTTGACTGAATAGTCCATCAACTACTTCATTTGTCGATAAATTTAATAGTTGAATTGCATCAGTATTTAAAGACAATGGATCTATAAAATCTGTAAAACCGATACCTATACTTGCATTTACGCTTACTAAAGCACTATTATTTACTGGATAAACATTATTTGCAGAAGGTGGTATTCGATCAGCATCTGCCTCGTGTACACCAAAATTAAGTTTATTCTGATGATTATGATCACTCGATATAACGGCGGTATTGCCCAAAGGTGTAATAAATGCATAATCATCAGAAACAGGGTTTATGGGTTCGCATCGTGCAATTGCTATTTCCGGGTTGTTTAAATCCCATTTAGTTAACCCTGGATAATGACCTATGAATACATTATCATCCTTTCCGAAACCATACTCGGGTTTAAATAATTGACTTCCAACATTGTCATTATATATTTTTGTTTTGATGTCTGTCGGATCTGAAATGTCATAAGATCTAATTCCTAAATTAGCTCCTGTTGTAAAGAACTCTGTGCCGTAGAAAAACCCCTGATATCCTAAATTAAAATCATTCTTGTAATTGATTCTTACCGGATTTTCTGGATCAGTGATATCCATTACAAGTAATTTTGAGCTATTATTTGCTTCCGTTAGAATTAGTAAGTCCCCTAGAACAACAGCGGAACGTGGGTTCATAGCCGAAAGTTGAGATGATGTGAGATGTGCTACAAATTGGGGAGATGTTGGATCGGAAATATCTGTAATATATAAACCATAAGTTCCTGTTGGAGAGTATACATAGCGCCCACCTTTAACGGCTAATGAAAAAGAATATCCATCATAATTAGAAGGATTAGTAACTCCAGGATAAAAATATCGGCTGATAGTTTCTGGTTGTGTACTTGGGTCTTCGTCAAATAAATTTGAAGTATCAAAAATTGAAAAACCTCCTTTATCTGTATCTCTTTCAGAAATAATCATTTGATGTCCTATTACTGGAAGCGAATGTATTTCTGCCCAATTACCAACATAATCAATAGTATTTTCATTATGATACTTATCCACATAATCTCGTGAATCAAAAATTACTTTTGGATCAGTTTGATCAGAGATATCAAAAAAAGCGAAAGCCCCTGCTCCTGCACCTCCGCCATGATCTGCGCCCATTGGCACAAATAAATAACCGTCATGCATTACTACTGCACTTATTGCTTTGCCAGTATCGTATTGACTCAAAATATCCCCTACTTGGTTAGTATTGTAATCTATTGGTGAAAGGCCAGGTCCTTCATTTATCTTAAATGGTTTGTTATATAAAGAGTAATTTACTGAATGAGTAACTCCTGTAGTTGTTGTGACCTCAATACCAGTCTGATTATTAATAATAAAAACTAATAAAACACAAAAAACAAATGAGATAATTAAGAGATTGATTTCTCTATGAGGAAAGTTTATATATGCTTGTTTCATAAATAATGAAATTTGTTATTTGCAATTTTCAGCTCTAGGTTTATTTTGTAACAGAAAATCACATTTAGACCCTCTAAAGATTAGTTTCATTGTTTGCAGTTAGTCATTCCTGATTTATCCAATAAGACATTACCTTTAACCACTTTCAAAGTTTGGTTATAACCCCTGTTCGAAACATTTAGAAAATATATGCCATCAGAGATATTTTCAGTATTAATTTCAATATTATTAGCATATTCTATTTTCTGACTGAATGCAACTTTTCCGTTGATATCAATTAATTGAACTTTGACTATCCTCCCCAGCATATTAGTGTCGCCATCAAACTGTACATTTAATTTGTTTTGCATAGGAATGGGAAAAGCCTCTATTTTTGTTTGAATAACTTCAGTTTCATGACTGCCTAAAGTACTTTGGATAACATTTATTTCAGCCGCCGTTACGAATTGATTGCCACTCACTTCAGAAAGTGCAACTAATCTAAAAAACCTACCTAATTTAGGCGTAAAATTCACTGTTTTTAAACTTGGTGTATTACCCCAAGTCCCAGCTGCCACAGCAGCCCCCCAATTATCAGGATCAGTACTGACATAAATTTCATAATTTGCTATTCTACCATTGGATTGATCTTGCCTAGGTAAATAGGTAAATCCCTTTATGTCTACTGTTTCAGGAAGAAGGATTTGAACTTCATGAGGCAATGGATCTACTCCACCTCCATACTCAGTATGCCAAAACGAATTCACATTTCCATCAATTGCTTTAGATGCAGGAGCATTTTCAGAATTTGTTTCTTCGCTATCCACATAATAAACAGACATTTCAGACGATTTTTCAATAATATTAATCTCAGCAGCATTGGTGAATTGATCTCCATTCACTGTAGATAAAGCAACGAGTCTGTAATACCTCCCATGTTTAGTTGGAAACACAGCTGTTTTTAAATTTGTTGAGTTAGCCCAGGTACCCGTAGCTACAGGTAACCCCCAATCTTCAGGATCATTACTAACATAAACCTCATAATTTGCTATTCTACCATTAACATGATCCTGCCTAGCTAAATACGTAAGCCCTGATATTTCTTTTTTCTCTAGCAAGTCTATCTGAATCTCATGAGGAAGTGGATTACTTCCTGCTGACCACTCCGAATGCCAATATGTACCGTTATTCCCATCAATGGCATTTATTGCAGCACCATCTTCATTAGTTGTTTCTTCGCTATCTGTATAGTGAACAGTCGGCACAGGTTCTGGAACTTTATATTGAATAAAGTTCGTCAGTGTTTGCGTACTAGATCCACGAGAATCTGTAACAGTAAGTGTTGCATCAAAACTGTTTTCGTCTGCATTATTATAAGTTACTGTTGGCCTTTCTTCTGTTGAAGTTGCAGGCGTGCCTTCAGGAAACGACCATAGAAAAGTAGCATCCATATCCACCACAGAATAATCAGCATATTGGATCACAGGACTTTCCTCTTGATAGTAAACTCTATCGACCGTCATATTTGCTTTTGGTGCCGTTCGCTCCAACAAATTATTTTCCCATAATCCTCTAGACGTGCCTAATCTTAACTTCCCTTTTGCATAGTTAATGTGTAAAAACGAAGTTCTACAAGCCTGCATTCCTGTTCCGAATAACTCCCATTGAGACATGCCAGCTTTTCTATAATAAATACCAAGTCCAGTACCTAAATACAAAATATCATCACTGCCTCTTTGATAAATTAAAGAATGTATATTTTGCTGAGGTAAACCTGTAGAGTAATCAATCCAGGTTACACCTCCATCTGTAGACAATATTGCTTTTCTTGAAGAAGATAATGATTTCATCGATACCCAAATATGGTCAGGATCTTTATCACTTACAGCTATTTTACCTAACTGAAGAGAACCTATCAGTGACGAGGGAGGACTAACATCGGTCCATGTTTCTCCTTCATCTCTAGATTTCAAAACCCTATTAGGTTCTACAACAGCATAAACATAGTTCGAATCTGAAAAACTTACTTTTATAGATATGGCATTAGTTCCTTCGGAAGTTAAATCATTTATAACTTTCCAACTTGTTGCATTATCCGTAGTCTTGACTATTTTATATCCATCGTTACTAATATTATAATCATTCCCATATATGGTGTAATATTGATGAGGATGAAATTCAAGATTATCTAAGGTGATATACCCAAGACTTATACCCAAAGGTTTAATAACATGTCCATATTTACTGACTAAAGAACGTGTTACTCTATCATCCCCCCAAGGATGGGTATAAAGATATTTATCGTCGATCGGGTTTACATTTGCACACATGGCATCGGCTCCATTAAATCCTATCCATCCACCATAAACGTTATCATCTCTAATACATATTTGATTATGGTTTAGTCCCACAGCCATAATATCATTCTTAAAGGATTGCCCAAAACCCCATACCTCTTGAATACCTAGTCCCTCTGTAACATCTTTAACAACAGTCACTCCTCGATCTTTAGATAGATAAACCCCGCCATCATTTCCATTCCATATGTGATCACCACTTACGGATAAACCATGATGGTCGCCATGCACTCCTCTATGTGCATCATTGGAAGCATAGTTGTCATACTGACTTCCCGTAACTACTTGTCCAGAACAGTCAAAATTCCATGTTGATCCGCCATCAGTACTTACCTTCACCTTATTTGCTGCACAGACCAAGAAGTTCTCATCGGTCTCTGAAACCGTGAACGCGAAATTCCATGTGATTTGTGCTAAATGACAAGTACCTGAAAGAAAATCAGTAGTTCCTCCTGAATATCCCAATGGACTTGATGGATCTCCACAACAGTTCTTAATAAATGAATCGCCACTATTGGTAGATTTGAAAAATGATATCATATCACCAGTACCTCCGCCATTGTAACCTATTGCAACATATACCACACTGTTATTGGCCGGTGTTGTAGCTATCCGTGCCCTATGTGCATTAGTACTTATATTCGAAGGGTACCCATCATCTATTGTAATAAATGTTGTAGCACTATTTGTAGATTTTTTAAAGTTTATCCAATTACCTGTTTGTTCTAGAATATAAACGGTATTGGCATCGTCTGGCTTGATACGCATGTCCCATAGCTTGTTGTTCGTTTGGTACATTTTTGACCAAGTAACACCGCCATCTATCGATTTATGTATACTATATGTGCCAGACTCTTCAGTAGTTGCATAAACGATATCACTATTATTTCTGGGTACGTCTAACCAATTTAAACTTCCATATTTATTTGGTTTTGTTTTTCGTAATCCAGTATAAGCCCAGTTAAATCCACCATCTATAGATTTCACAACTCCTACATCTGTATTTGCATAAACAACTTGAGCATCAGACCTACTATAGATTATTTGATTTACCCATTCTACTTCTGGAACTCCTCCTGATACAAATGAATAATCTTGTCCGTTATTTGTAGTGCGCCAGATTCCGGCTGTAGCCGCTCCTATAATAGCTGTATTTGCATTAATAGGATCAACGCGAACTGAGCGGATAACACCAGTGCCAGAATTGCCTTGAGTACTGTTCCAGTCTAAAAACAGATTCGTCCAAGGATCTGTTTGCGATTGGACCATCGTAACTGAACATAAGACTATAAAACATATAATTTTATTGATCCTACTATTTATTGATCTAAATGTATGTGGGTTACTTTTCATTAATTTCAAATTTTAGTGAATACATTTACTTCGTACACAAACACAATTAAACCTTTAGGATAAAATCAATTCCCAAACTGCTTACTCAATTCTACTAATGATTCTTTAGAGGTATTCTCTATTGGAATTATATAAAAAGAATACTTGTGCTCAACATTTCCATTTATAAGATACTTTTTTTGTGGTTTTGAGTACCAACTATCATCACCAGCAACACCACGTTGTATAAGATCAATATTCAATTGTACTAAATCTTGCTCTTTAATATCTGTAGTATGCTTTGTTTTATTTAGCTCAGGAATCACATCAATTTGATATTTTTCTGGGACGGGCGTAGACCCACCATAATAAAGGCCAGGAGTAGCATCAAAATCCTCGTTTGGCATATGCAATGCACCAATTCCTAATCCTTTACTTACATCTTCAGCAACGACCAATAATCCGTTGCCGTATTTGTTAGTTAATGAAACCCATCTTACTTCTGTTTTATATCCATTCTCTGAAGGGCGGATATAAGGAACGTACTGATCAGAAACTGTTGAAGTATATAAATCTACAAAAGCAGAATGCTTTCTATCTTGATAATTTTCCCAAGGGCCTCTGCCAAAGTATGTCATTTCGCTATATTGTTTTGGCAATTGCATACGCATTCCAATCCTTGGCAAGTCTCCTTTATAATCTGTAGTCCCTAATGTGTTCTCAATTCGAACGACTCCATTTCCATTAATCGTATAAATACTTGTAAATCGAGACTCGACACCAGGTAACTTATACGTTATTTTTAATTCAACTTGATTTGCAGATACTTGGTTTGACACCACCTCCGTAACTTCAGAAAACAACGATGCTTTCTTCCATTCAATGTTTCTAACTTGCATAGCATTGCCAAAATCATTATCCGTAACCGCTCTCCAGAAATTGGGTTTAGGCCCTTTTCCGTCCTTTAATAATTCGTTGTTCTTGAATCTATATGAAGTCAATCGACCTTCTTCCTCATTGAACACCAACTCTAAATCGGCATTAGAAACTATGGTATTCAGACCCTCTTTTTTTACGTATAAATCTATCCCGTTTTCAATGGCTACAGAATCTGACTCATACTTAGCATCTAATCTTATTTGCTCATGAGCGACTTCGAATCCTGCAGGTAATAGCCCCCAAGCATTTCTAGTATTCGCAGACACTTCAAGAAAATATTCTGTATTTACTTTATAATTGATGTCACCTAGAGGAATTCTAATTAATTTACCCGTATGCGTTTCTACAGAAAGTGCATCTATAGGAATGGTTTTAAGCACATTTCCATCTGCTTTTAGAGTAGCTATGATATCAAAACCATTTAAATCTGTAAAGTCATATAGGTTCTCAACTAAAATTCGAATTTCATCATTTCTATTAATTCCCTTTTCTTTAAAATTAATAAACTCGTGTACTTTCTTAACTTCATGTAACGCCGGTTGAGGCGAACGATCAGGAAATACGATTCCATTATTCAAAAATGTATCATCTGATGGCATATCTTTTCCATAATCTCCCCCATAAGCATAATACCTCTCTCCATTTTCATTTGTTTTCCAGATAGACTGATCTACCCAATCCCAGATGAATCCTCCTTGTAGGTTATCATATTGCTCAATAACATCCCAATAATCTTGGAAGTTACCAGTACTATTACCCATACCATGTGCGTACTCACTAGGGATAAATGGTCTATCCGTCTTAGACTCCCCTATTTCTCTGAATCTTGCAGGCGAAGGATATTGAGGTACAATAATGTCTGTATCCCAATCCATGTCATACAAACTACCATCTGAATCTTTGTATGTTCTTTCGTATTGGACAGGTCTTTTTGATTTATCGTTTGCTTTTATTGCTTTATATCCTGCGTAAAAATTAACACCATTTCCGCCTTCATTGCCCATTGACCAGATAATTACAGATGGGTGATTTTTATCTCGCTCTACCAAGCGTACCATTCTGTCTACATGTGACTTTTCCCAACTATCCTGTTTTGCCAGTGAAAGATCTCCATAATACATGCCATGAGATTCGATATTCGCCTCATCTACTACATATATCCCATGGATATCACATAGTTCATAAAATCGTCGCCCTCTTGGATAGTGACTTAGCCGCACCGCATTGATATTATTCTCCTTCCACAAGCGAATGTCTTTCATCATCATTTCTTCAGACATAACATGACCTGTTTCTGGATCTGCTTCTTGGGCATTTACACCCTTTAGCGTGATTCTTTGGCCATTAAGTAGAAGAAGACCATTTTTAATCTCTACAGATCTAAATCCGATTTTAACAGATGTAGATTCTATAATGCTTCCTTTTTTGTCTTTTAGCTCAATAACTAACTTATACAAACTAGGATGTTCAGCACTCCATTGTTTTGCGTCTTCTATGGTTGCCTGAAAATTTACCAGATTTTCACTTTTCTGATCAACATTTAATTCTGAAGATTTAGAAGCGATTAATTGATTCCTCGAATCATATAGCTTAATGGCTACTTGCGATTTTTTATTTTTGGAATGATGATTTTCAATAACAACATCTAAGTCTAGTAATCCATTTTTATAAGTGCCGTCTAAATTTGAAACCACTTCGAAATCTTTTATTCTTAATTTAGGTTGTGCATAGATATATACACTTCGCTCAATCCCGCTAATCCTCCAAAAATCTTGACATTCCAAGTAAGAACCATCAGTCCATCTAAATACTTGAATTGCAATGGTGTTATTACCAGGCTTCGCAATTTGAGTTATATTAAACTCTGCAGGTAATTTACTTCCTTGAGAGTACCCGACATACTCACCATTTAACCAAACAAACCCGCCTGATTTCATCGCACCTATATGCAGGAAAATTTCTTTACCATCCCAATCTGAATTTACATTAAAATCTCGTCTATAGGATCCTACAGGATTATAATCAGACGGTACTTTTCCTGGATCCCCTGGGACAGTTCTACCATTAGATGCATCTTTGACAAATTTGATATCATCTGATATTGGAGCTTTAAAGTCAGCAAATTCATATTGATGATTCGCATAAATTGGAATTCCGAAGCCTTCTACTTCCCAGTTAGAAGGAACATTAATATTGTCCCAGTCATTCACCTCTTCTGTGGGATTCATAAATGTGGTGGATCTTTCTTTTGGAGATCGGACCCATTTAAATTTCCATGTACCATCTAAACTTTGATAAAAACTTGTGTTTTTACCTTCAAAACTCAAAGCATCTTCATTAGGAGCATAAGAGGTAAAGGACGCATGTGCATCCAATTTATTCTCACCAATTACTAGCTCGTTTTCAATATAGTGCGAAAGGTCTAGCCCTTGACTGAACATATAACTTGTAAAAAATAAGGATATGCAAATAATTAAAAAATTACTTCGCTCTTGGATTTTAGGTCTCATTCTATAATGTGCTGGGTTTGTTATACCAATTCTGTTTTGGGACTATAAATTGCCCTACATACTGTATTTTATAATAAAGTGATTTAAGAACTCGATCACCATTTCTCAAAGTAACCAACAGAAAGCTTTGCCAAACTATATCTGCAAGCTATTCGATGGTAGCATCCGATATTCTTAAATCACCTCAATGTTTCAATACTTTTATTGTTTTTGTATTTTAAAACTAGCTCGACCTTCAATAGTCTTTACTTCAACTATATAAAAACCATTACTTAAGCTACGACCATCAGCAGTAATACTGTTGTTTGTTATAGTCAATGTTTCAGACTTTACTAATTTCCCTGATACCGAATATACGTTTACTATTGCTAGGCTCCCCGAAGAGTTGCTAAAACTTAGAGTAAATGCATCATTAAATGGATTTGGATATACTTCTATAGATTCTTTATAAGCAAGATTATTAGTGCTTACTGAACCAAAACCACCCACAATTCCTATAATTGGATCTGCTCCATCAGATTCTTTTATGAACTTTAAAGGATTACCTGGATCATTTGCTACCCATTCTCCTAGTGTTCTTTCAAAACCGCCACCGCCATTCTGATTGATGTGATTTGTTTCACCATTACGTTGTAACTCGTAAGACTCTGGATAAAGTGGATTAGCTGTAGCAAAAATATCAAAAATGACACCTGCATTAGCTGCGGTTGCTTGATAGAGCGCTCCATTGTGTCCTATTTCTCTTCCTAACTTATTGGTAAAAACATGTTTTTCATCACGTAGTGTAATACTCCATAGTTGAGCGTCTGAAGCTTCGATAGCTTTTTTTGTAAGTAAGTCAACATCTTCTCCTTGATCTTCAATTACACCCTGATTACCAGCACCATCATCTCTACCAAATTGAAGGAAGTAATATGTACTTCCAGTAATATCTAAAGCATCACCATCTGTATCGGCAACTATAGGAATAGAACTATCTTGTGTAAAGATTAATGGATTATTCGGATCACCAATTCCCCATTCTCCTAATTCTGCATTTGCTCCACCACCAAATTGGTTAATACCATAACCATTAGGTTCTCCAACACGTTGTATTTCCCATCCTGCAAAAAAAGTAGCGTTTTGACTTACTTTTAAGCCTAAAGGTGTAGGAGTCGGTACAGAGGTAGAAATATATCTTTGCAAATCTTCATCATACTCTAGTGTAAGTCCATTTTTACTAACTAAAATCATATCGGATTCAGAACCAGTAACTTTCCATAATTGAGCATCATTTTCATCATCAAGCGCTTGAGTTCTAGCTAATTCACCATCACCCATATCTTGAATAAAATTATTACTACTTAAAAATTTTATGCGGTAGTAATTATCTGCAACGATACCATCAGAAATTTTTGGAGCGTAGACCATGTCCATTGGCAAAACAAATTCTAAAACATTGTTCACATCTCCAAGAACCCATTCTGCAATCGTTTTACCAAAACCAGAACCACCTGATTGATTCATAGCACCTGTGGCTCCAGTACGTTGTATCTCCCAATTTGGAGCATTTTCAACTAGTCCAAAAGTAGCAGTCCCTCCAGGTGAAGCTGTATAGTTTGCAAAACCATCGTACTCTAAGATGTTGCCAGCTTTACTTGTGATCGTGTAATTTCCTGCAGTACCCGTTATTTTCCATTGTTGATCATCATCGTCATCATTAGCGTATGCAGTAGACAATAATGAACCATCGTCTTTACCTTCTAAGACTCCTTTACCTGGAGTAAATTGGATATAATAGTAAGTATCCAAATCTGGCAAAATCGAAGTAGATGCTGGATCTAAACCACCAACAACACCTATATCTGGATCTTGTGCATCTGATTCTTTAATGAATTTAAGTGGGTTTCCTTGATCATCTGGAACCCATTCTCCAAGTGTTCGATTAAAACCACCGCCGCCATTTTGGTTGACATGATTTGTTTCTCCATCTCGTTGTAGTTCAAAAGACTCTGGGTAATCAGTATTATTAGATACCACAATATCGAATATTACTCCAGTATTAACAGCAGTGGCTTGATATAGACTTCCATTGTGTCCTATTTCTCTTCCAAGTTTATTGGTGAAAACGTGTTTGCCATCACGAATAGTAACACTCCATAATTGAGAATCTGTAGTTTCTAGAGCTTTTTTAGTTCTTAAGTCTACGTTTTCTCCTTGATCCTGAATAATGCCCTGATTACCGGCATCGGCCCTCCCAAACTGAATGTAATAGTCAGTATTTCCAGTAAAGTCTAATACCTCTCCGGCAGTATCTGTTTGTGCAAAAGTGGATAGAGTACATAACACACTCAAACATAATAGTAGAATTTTTTTCATAGTATAAAAATTTAGTTAATGGTTATTTATGAATAGAAAAATGTTTATTAATCAAAACTATATGCGTTTATTTCTGCTAGATGAGTATAATGGTTATCCCCTTGCGAAGTACGGTAGGTAATATACCTTGTAGCAACAGCGGGATTGAGTTTTATAGATATACCTTCATCAGTTTGTATGATTCCATCGTAAGTAGCGGCTAGTACAAAACCAGAGTCTGGAATATCACTTGTGAAAATTTGGTGAAACTTGGCACCACCATTATCACTTCTTTTTCTAAATAGCTCTACACTTGTAATCGATTTAATCTCGCCTAAATCGATAGTTACTAAATGCGGAAAATTGGGTTGTGTATCAGCAGTAGCTGTATGCCAATATGTATTGACATTACCATCAATGACTGCTTCACCTAGACCATTATTTGGAAACTCTGCGGTTGATTCTGATGGTTCTTCTGATGAAACATTAGCAATAGACCAATTGGACTTATCCACTAAAGTTGGAATTATTGGAAAAACTGTGAATGTATTAGTCCATTCATCTCCTATTGAATTTGAAATCGAAATTGTAATTTCTTCTACCTCTTGAATAAGGTTTGATATTGTGAAATTGTCAATCGCACCTGATGATGATACACTTGCTTCAACAGTTCCTCCATCTATTTTAGCAATAGAAAAATTAAATGTAAGATCTAGGTTGTTAGGGTTCTCCCAGTTGGCAACAACTCCTTCAAGAATCGGGTCAAATGTAAAACTCATTATGACAGGTTCTATCGAAACATCTGGAGTAAATATTTCCCAACCAGAAACAAATAAATCTATAGAGGTTTCATTGCCCAAAGCATCTCTTGGGCTAAGCGCATAAAATGTTCGATATGCAAATGGTTGATGCATATCTATTTGTGACAGCTCTATTTGAGCATTGTCTTCTGGAGCTTCTGAGATTACCTCATCTCCATTTAGGTTTGTGTATTTAATTTCGGTATTTCTGGTTAAATTAGTTGGTAACTTTAAGTTTGCATACCCCGTTTCGGTTGCTAGGTTATAGTTGGTTGAACCTACTTCTCTGGCCATTAAAGTAGATTGAAAATCATCGCTAAACACATTACCAAACACAGTGCTCGCTACAGAACTGTTGCTTCCTAAGTTTTTAGAAATTACTTGAAATTGATAAGATTTTTCTTCTAAATCATCAATATCTAATTCTAAAATATCCGTTTCGGCTTCAGACTTTGTGTACGGAAAAGTTTTACTGTCTTCTCCATTATTCCAAGTAACTAGAATTTCATTTACACTAAAAGCATTAGTAATAGTACCAGTTATTCTTATTCTTTGATTACCTGATAGGGCGACTAAATCATTTACTTTATTCGTGTAAATAATTTCACCTCCATCAACATATTCTTCATGCACCTCAAAAGTATCGGTACATCCAAAAACTACAAGTAATGAGAGTGCGGATAGCACTACAAATTTCAAAGCGGTTTTAGCGAAATATGTTTTTTTAGTTATCATCATCAAAATTTTGAATTAATATTCTTTATTTAATTATGCCTCTTAATTTCCCCAAAAAGTCAATTCGGCCAAATTCACAAATCCTGCACCATCCCAAGTTTGATGCACTACTAAACGGATGTACCTTACCTCTGTAGCCTCTCCAAAATTAAACTCATCGCCAGTATCAAAGTGACTAAAGTCTTCATCTGAAGTTTGTCCTATTGGAAGTCCTGAAGGCTTAATGGCTTCACATTCTCTTAAAAGAGTCCAGTCCGATAAATCTCCTTCTATTGGCGGTAAGTCTATAGAACCATACACAGTATATCTTTTGGGGTTGCCATGAGAAAATGCCCAGTGTCTGTTTACTTCTGTTCCTCGTTGAAGTACATTGAACCTGCTTAGAGTTACTACCTTACCTAAGTCAATAGACAAAATATTTGGTAATGGCCCATCTCCTTGTGTGTGGGCAAAAGAGTCTTCTGAAGAATTATCATCATATAAATCACTGAAATTTCCTCCCCATCTGTTCCAGTCGTCATCGTTATCAAATTCGACTTTCTTGAATAATGTTTTGTCTAATCGCTCTTCTAACAATGGAGTTAAAAGTCTATCAGGAGTATCTGCATAAATAGTATCAGAATAATTATCGTATCGATCTCTAATGACAGCAGCAAAGAATCTTGGCTGTGGTTCATATCCCCTTAATGACGATTCTCCCTCAGTCTGTTCGGTATACCTAATATCAGCTATTTCAATACTGGAAGCCTCTTTGGTTAAAAATTCTATTGCTACGGGTACATTTAGCTCATTACTCCATGAATATTTTGCGCCTCCAAAATCAGGACTAATTTTCATAGTCTCTTGAATAAGAAAAACAGGAGGTGTTAATGGATTGCCTTTGACTTCGACAACTTCTGAAAGATTTTCAGATCTATCCGCAGCATATAGTTTAATTACCTTTTCTTCTGTGTCACCAAAACCCAGAATTTGAATAGAATTACTAAAACTGGATGATTTAACCTCAGCTTCTTCTCCATTCGATGCGGTATAAACAGCCTTTACATATAATAAATCTTGATCATCAGGCAAATCATAAGTAATATCAAAGCCCCCGTTTATAGAATTCAGTTCTACACCAGATACTATCGATGGGCTAACATCATCTGATAAGGTAGGACTATGTGGCTGTTCTTCCGAACAACTAGATACACACACAATCAGCACCAATAAAATCGCTATCTTTTTCATAGTTTCTATTTTTACCATCCTGGGTTTTGAATTAAAGAAGGACTATTAATTATTTCAGTTTCGGAAATCGGCCATAAATAGTCACGTTCTGAAAATGAGGGTTTAAATAGCTCTACTACGTTATAATAATCATCAAGATCTTCTTGCAGCACGTTCCATCCTTTTATGGGTTGATTCATTAAATCCACCGCTAACTTCCATCGTCTGACATCCCAAAAGCGAAGCCCTTCAAATGACATTTCAATCATCCGTTCTTGCTGTATAATTTCTCTCAACCCTTCTTTGGTGGTGGGTTTAGTCGCATTGTTAGAAAAACTGCTCCAACTTGTTTGTACTCCATCAAGCCCTGCTCGTTCTCTGACTAAATCAATATAGGTGTATGCTTCACTAGTAGGTCCATTTACCTCGTTCAAGGCTTCAGCGTAATAGAGATATAAATCTGCTAGTCTTATGATTGGGAAAGAATACCTTGTCGTACTCAGAGAATTGCCATTTGATACTTCTGTTTCAATATGAATTAGTTTTTTTGCCCAGTAGCCTGTTACAGAATACTGCGAGGGCTCAAAAATAGATGCAAATTCACCTCTACGAGCACGAATATTCCAAAATTGATCAGTAGCCGTTCTTCCGTTTCCAAACCAGCTACTTCTATCAAAGGCTAAGTCTGCATAGAATCTAGGCTCTCTATCAAAATTCAGTTTTGCTGTAGATTGCCCTACTTCTAATTTGAATTTATCCGCTGCATCTATAACCTCAACATTGTATCGGCCAGCATAGTCATATGTAATATCTTCGTCTATTGGCACACCATTTTCGGAATAGTACATTTCTGCTATCCGAAGTGTTGGGCAATGTCTAGATGCCACAGGATTGGTCAAGTAACTATATAACCTTGGCATAGATTCATACTGGATTACCCCAGTATCATCAGTATGTCCCCATATTATTTCCTGATTCCATCTAGCTGTAACCCGACCACGTAACGCAGCTTTTAATAGCGTAAAGTCAGTTTGAGGTGCTTCAATATCTAAGTCTTCTATTTGGTATAGCCTAATTCCGGCTTCATTACAAATGTCTATAGCTTCTTTGGCAGCTGTAGCTGCCATTTCCCATTTAGCGGCATCATGTTCTTGCGGAAAAAAGCGCTCACCATTCTCATTAACAAAATCAGAATATACTGTATTGCCATTAAATAATGGACTTGCATAGGTAACTAGAATTCTTGCTTTCATTGAAGCTGCGATCGGTTTAGTAACCCTACCCAAATTATCATTTTCAAAAGGTAAGACCATTGGTAAATCAACAATTGCTTCGTCCAGAAGAGCTGTAATAAAAGTAAATATCTCATCAATTGTATTCCTTGTAAGTCTAACATTATCCGTTGCTGACGATACAGGGATTAATTCATCGCTAATTGGTATAGGACCATACATCCGAGCTAAATAAAAATGATAATAGGCTTTTAAAAATTTAGCTTCAGCAATCCATTGTTGCGTTTTTTGTTGACTCAAACCAAGAACACCTAACCCTAATCTTGAAATAAAAATATTGCAATTACGAATGCCTACATATAGTGACTGGGTATCTTGACCTCTCCATCGTTCTCCAAGCGTATTTGTAGCACCTTGATTTCCTTGAGCAATGGCTTGACCTGGTTTAAACCTTTCAGTGGTTGGATACCAAGTTTCATCCGCACCTGTCAATGCAGGATTGAAAACACTGCCAGGAGAAGGTAACGAGGCATATAGTGTATATAAAAACTTTTGAGCATTCACCTCATCTGTAAATGCATTATCCAATGTTAATACATTATCAGGAACAACGTCTAAATAGTCTTTTTCACAAGAATAAAATAGACTCATAATTAGTGTAAGAATAAATATATGGTAATATTTCATTTTCATTTTATTAAAGAGATACATTGATACCGAAATTAAATACACGTTGATTCGGATAGTTAAATCCATTACCAGCCAGTTCAGGATCCCAAAGCTTAAATCGACTCATCACAAGTAAATTAGTACCACTAACATAGATTCGGAGTTTCTGTATTTTTTTGTTTTTTAAGAAGCGTTCAGGAAAACTGTATCCTATCTCAGCAGACTTCAACCTTACAAAAGCTCCATCTTGCATAAACCATGTACTGGTTTGGACATT
>CAXBGT010000043.1:0-30293 GCA_963975265.1 uncultured Saprospirales bacterium | reverse complement strand
CCATTAACCTCAACTTAACGAGATTTTGCATTCTATTTCTTAAATTTGCTGTATGAGTTTAAAATCGATATATATATTAGTATTAATGGTTCTATTCTCCAATATTCAAATAGGAATTGGACAATCGGTACCCTATTTAGATGCATTGCCATTTGAGAGCTCAATGTATCAAGAATTGAGCACAAAGAAAGATGCAGTTCTCCAATTAAGCCTTGAAAAAATAGTTGCAAAAAATAAAACTTATGCAAAATTGGCAGCGCAGAAAAGATTGGCAATTGGCTTAGTAGATCTTAGGCAAATGGATAATTTAAGATATGCATCTATTAACGGGAAGCATATGATGTATGCAGCAAGTTTACCTAAAATAGCTGTATTACTTACAGCGATGGAAGCTGTCTCCGAAGAGTGTCTTAACTATGATGATGCTCTAAAGAAAGACCTGAGACTTATGATTGCCAAATCTAATAATGCAGCCACCACAAGAGTGATTGAAAGGGTTGGATTTGATAAGATAGCTTCAGTCATGAGAGATGATAAGTATGACCTCTACGATAAAAACAAAGGTGGTGGACTATGGGTAGGAAAAAAATATGCTAAAGCAGGAAAAAAGAAGCCTGATCCACTGAAAGGTCTTAGCCATGCTGCAACAGTAGAACAAGTATGCAGATTTTATACGATGCTTGCGTATGGGAAACTCGTAACTCCAGAATATAATGTGGAGATGATGAAATATATGAAGGATCCCGAAATTAATCACAAGTTTGTAAAGACTTTCAATAAAATTGCTCCCGAAGCAGACATCTATCGTAAAAGTGGATCATGGAGAACATTTCATTGTGATAGTGCCCTCATATTCGGAGACGATGGAAGGCGTTATATATTGGTTGCATTGATTGATTCACCAAAAGGATCAGGTATTTGTAGCCGGTTAGTACGAGATGCTGAAATAGCGCTTGATTTGAGAAAGTATGTAGGTCAAAATGATCTAGACCTTGATAATAAGAAACCGAAGATTAAGCCTGGCACGTAGTACCTCTGTGCTAGCATATCCGCTATCTTATACTTTCAGCAAGCTTGATTAATCGTTCATCCTTTATCTCTTTGACTAAATATTTAAAGCTCCTAAGATTCATCGGTCGCTGATTGATAGAACGCAGGTCTTCTACTGTAAATCTTTTGTGCACTACTACTTCAAGAACGGGAATAAGATTTTTACGAATTCTATATTCGATTATGCCATCTAACAGGTCCAAAGCAGCATCTTTTCTGGTGGATTTTATCGCTTGATAGATCATGGACAATTCATCTTTTTCTGAGATCAATGCCATATAGATAAACGTAGACATCACCGAACGATTGATCTGGCGATTTAAGACCTTATTGATATCATTTATAGTTTTATAGATAACACTGTCTTCATTCTTCATCTGAAGCTCTTGGATGAATATTTTAGCTGCTGCCAGTTTCTTGAGATGTTTTACCTCAAAATTAAGCCTTCTTCTATTTGATTTATTCTCGAATGATAGGTGATTAAACTTTTTTCGCAACTTATTAATGATCCTAAGCGCAGTTCTGCGAGTTTTGAGACGCGGGTGATCAAGCAAAGTAAATAAGAAGTCCAAATGTTCCTGCTGATCTATATATTCGAACGCTGGCAGTAAGCTATTGATCTTATTAGATCTTCTAACAATTAATGACTTCGCCTTTATTAGTAATTTAATTGGAAAGACAGACAGTGTTTTATAGTATGATTGTAGATTTTCTTCCGCAATATCTTCTAATCCTAACAAGTCGAAAATTCTTCTTGCCTTTCCGTATGCAATAGCTCTAAGCGATTCTTTCTGCAATTTTTCATTCTCAGGATTGCGAATCGCATCTATGATTAGTGAGTATCGTTTCAGATACTTGCATATGGTAATTGCTCGATATATTTGACCGAATAACTTTTCTACATCTTCCGTATGTTTTTCAAATACGAGTCTATCATGCGCTTCATCTATTCTGTCATTGAGCGAGAATAACGTCTTTTGTTTAGTGTTATTCCCTATAGCCTCTGCCAGAGCAGCAGTAACTATTACAAAGTTTTTGGTATCCATTCCGATATATAAATCATCGATTTGTTTTTCTGTTCTGGCCTTCATAATGTAGGCAAAAAAGACAGCTTTCCGAACCAAAAGTGAAGGGTCCTCAGTACAATGAGAGAGGTCGGATATAGATGCAAGACCATAATTTTTAACATACCTGAGAATAGCAGATTTTCTAATATTGGCGTCAACATGACTTGTCAATTCTAATAATAGTTGCTTTGCATTTTTACCTTTTGTCTTATGCTGAGTAAGATACTGATCGAGTACCATTCTCTTTGCAGTAGTTCCAATCCGCTCGCTTTCATTTAGCGGCATATGATCCCCTTTTACCATTCTTGATAGCTCAGCTTTATAAGTATGACTAGATCTATAAATAGAATATATCCAAAGACACGTGGTGGCTATTGTGATAATACCAATAAAATAGAACGGTAATGCTGCCTTGTTGATAAATATATAGATGACCACTCCTACAAGGCCCGTCGCAAAACTATCCACCACTACATCAACAAAAGTCTTAGCCCTATTTCTCAGACCACTGGTAAGAGGCATTATATTGATCTCCGTAGATGTCTTATATAAGCTCTGCTTAAGGCTGCCCTCCATGAGTTTGACTACAACACCGAATGCCAGGATAGGAAACACTAAAAGTAAGCCACTTCCGATGAGTAGAAAAAATGGCATGACTGCAATACTCCTTGATACTCCTAATCGATCTACTACTTTTGAAACGATCAACATCTGAAATAGCAACCCAACCACATTGATCGTAGAAAACCAAAATCCAAAAAAGGAAGTAAGGTTGTCTTGCCCAATAATATTGTCAAATGCTAAAAAATTGAATTGATAATCCACTAACTTAGATACCACGACCCCTAAGCCAATAATCATCGCAATGTTTCGTACATGATCATTATTAAACAATGAAAGCTGTTGTTTTGGCCTTGTTTGACTTTCCCTTGTATGGATTGAATTAGCCTCGTCTTCTCTATAATTTTTATCAATGATATTAATAATTAATCCACTTACGCCTAGAAATATGGCAGAGAAAATGACTAATCCCAGATTACCAATATGGGGCACCAATGCACTAGTGAAGTATCCACCAAAAACTCCGCCAGCTATAGCACCTGAACCAATAAAAGCATATATTCTTTTGGCATCTCTTATTGTAAGTAGGGACTGACAGTACTGATAAAAATAGGTGACCGTAACCAAGGCAAATATTGATATATAAATATACAACCCCAGACTGACCCAGTGCCCTAGTAAACCAGAATAAATCAAAACAGAAATAAAAACAAGTATTGAGAACTGTATTATGTGATTGTAGTAAATAAGTTTTATGAGTGACGTTTGTCCAGAATATCTACTGGTGATCGTTTGCACAAAAACAGCACTAATGGCAATACCTACATAGGCTAAAGGCATTACACCCACCCCATGATAAGACAGCATCACACTAGTGAACACAGGCTTAAGTATTAGTAAAATGCTTATTATCAGGAAGATATTAGCTTGAAGCAGAAATACTTTTTTCCTCTCCCCTCGACGGAGATTGATCCTACGATCTAAAAAATCGTTTAGTATTAACGAGAAATTATTTGTCAATTTATTCAATGAAACGAATTTATAACTTTATAGTTACTTGTGCACTATACTTATTGCTAACTTTGATTGTTCGATAATTTTATATCATTTCGAACATTTTATTAACTATCTCACTTGTAACCGAAAACAAGCTACATGCTCCATAGAATTAAGAACAGAATTTTTAGTTTGTATCTTGATGTTATTTCAAGTATAGCATTCTATCCTACACTTATTTCTGTAGGAATGTTCTTTCTAGCATTTGGCCTCCTTTCTTGAGAAGATAATGAGATCACAAAACTACTAATTGACAAAGCACCCTATCTAGTCATCAATAATGCAGAGACCGCTAGGACGATTTTGGGTACGCTGATTGGTGGCATTATTTCCTTAACCGTCTTTAGTTTTTCTATGGTAATGGTGTTGCTAAGTCAAGCGAGTGCTATTTTTTCTCCTAGACTATTGCCTGGCCTGATATCTGACAAGCGAAATCAAATAGTTCTAGGCATTTATCTTGGAACTATCATCTTCAATATCATTGTACTGATCAGTATTTTGCCAACTGGTGATGAGTATACATTAAATGGCTTCTCTGTGTTGATGGGGATTGTATTCGGTGTGATTAGTTTGTCTATGTTTGTTTTTTTTATCCATTCTATCAGCACTGGTATCCAGATCAATAATATCCTTGACAAAATATACGATCAAACAAAATTAAGAATTCAGTTTTTGATTGAGCAAGAGAGACAAGAAAGTACACCCATTGAAACAGACAAAAATTGGAACAGCTTATTCAGCAAGAAATCTGGATACTATCAAGGAGTCAACCTAGAAGGGTTATTAACATTTATTGAGGAAAACAAGCTCAATGTCTTAGTCCTACCCTATAAAGGTAAATATCTGCTTAATAACATGGAAATCATACACTACGATCAACAGATAGACGAAGACAAGAAAGTTCAATTGAGAGACTTCTTTATTTATTCTACAACCAATAGTGTGTCCGAAAATTATGTGATGGGAATTCGACAGATTTCTGAGGTCGGTATTAAAGCAATGTCCCCCGGCATCAACGATCCTGGAACCGCGGTAATGACTATAGACTACCTCACAGAACTATTAGCACTTCGTATGCAAATAGATGAAACAGAAGTGTATATGTGTTCTGATGGAGAGCATAAAGTGGAACTCACAACAGTTGACTTTGACGAATTAATGTACCAATGCCTTGCAGCTTACCGACAGTATTGTAAACACGACATCATATTAATGGAGAAAATCGTGCTTATGTTAAAATATCTTTTAATTCAGACGTATTCGATCGAATCCTATATAACCACACTTACAACTCAACTAAAGATTGTGGAGAGTGATATCAGATCCAACATTGACAATGAAACCGATCGAGATAAGCTAATAGGTCTAATCAACAAATCAAATAGGTATAACTAACTACTTTAGAATTTATCATAAATAAAATAGCAAAACATTGAAATCTGCAATTATTCCAGAAAATGAAAAGGAACGGATATCACTACTTGAGTCATACCAAATACTTGACACATCACCTGAGTCGGATTATGATGATATCACTAAACTAGCGTCAGAAATTTGTGGTGTGCCTATATCATTGATCACCCTAATAGATGAGAAACGTCAATGGTTTAAATCTAAAGTTGGCATGGACTATGAGTCAACACCTCGTGAGTATGCTTTCTGTGCACATAGTCTTAGCAATCCCACAACCCCACTAATAATTAACGACACTACCAAAGACGAACGATTCCATGATAACCCGTTAGTGACTGATGATCCTAATGCAGTATTCTATGCTGGAGTTCCACTAGTAGTTAAAGATGGACTTGCACTTGGAAATTTGTGTGTGATAGGCAATGAACCAAATGAAATTTCAGAATCAAAATTAGAAACACTTCGTATCTTAAGCAATCAAGTTGTCAAATTACTAGAGCTTAGAAAGGCAAATGCCCATTTGAAAAAATCAGAAGCAGACCTTAAAGTTATCAATCAAAACCTTTACGATTTTGCCTCTGTTGTTTCTCATGACCTTAAACCTCCCATAAGACACGTAAGCCAATATACACAGCTCATTAAAGAAGAAGCTGGCGAAAGTGATCTAAAATCAATTGAGAAGTTTCTCGAAAAGATAGAAGAATCTGCATCGAATGCGTTAGAGCTGATCGATGGTATCTTGAGGTATTCTAAATCAATAAATAGTTATAATGGCGAAAACTCAAACGTTGACATTTCGAGAATGATTGAGAGCATATTCGTCAATTATCACATTGATCAAAATATCAGATGTATGGCGTGTATAGAAGAAAATGAGATCCTTACCTCATCCATTGCTTTATCTCAGATCTTGACCAACCTCAGATCTAATGCCATAAAGTACAGTGAAAAAAAAGAAGGCTATGTCAAAGTCAATACGTACTGCGATAACGATTTCTATCATTTCGAAATAGTGGATAACGGGATTGGAATAAAGGAAGAACAACTTGGAAATGTTTTTAATCTGTTTTATATGGTTGAAGACCAGAAGCTTACCCATATCAATAGGAGCGGCATAGGGTTGAATATCGTAAGAAAACTTATACAAAATTACGGTGGTGAAATATCGGTAACATCTGAGTACAGGCAAGGAAGTACATTCAAGTTTAGTTTACCCAGGAACGGGTAACTATAAGTTCCTCTGCTTGCAAATAGATAAGTATTTTAATCCCAATGCTTACTTGTCGGAGATAACCTTGCAGAGCATCTTCATTAACGTTCTATTGTTTTGAGACTTGATTCTAGTGTCAAGAGCTAGATGTTCGCTACCTACTCATCCGGGAAAAGTCGCTAAAGCCAATCCCGGTTCATCCGAGGCCTAGACTTTAATCCATAATTGAACTCCTAGTAAATTACTTCAACTAATATACTTCGCTCTATTTATCACCAACTGGCAAAATCAACTCTGCATAATATGTTGTGTAGTCATCTTTCCTAATAGTAAATCCTTTCTGACGCAAAATTTCCAACATTCTTGTGTTGGTAGAAAATACAGATGCATATATTTTACTGAATTTCATATCTATTGCAATCTCAATCATGTATTCAGTCAAGATGCTTCCCAGCCCTCTCCCCTGCCAATCGTCGGCGATAATAATGGCAAAATCCGCCCCAAGATCTTGCTCTCCTGCAATTCTACCGATCGCAATTACTTCTTTTTCATTTTCATTTTTATTCTGGGCCTCCGCGACAATGGCCATTTCCTTGGCATAATCTATGTTTGTAAGGCGATCAATGAGCTTTTGCGAAGTACTTGGGATATATCCTAGAAATCTAGCGTATATGCTTTGAGTTGATAATTTACCACGAAATACTTCCGCTTGATCCCCATCCATAGGTTGAATAGGACGTAATATCATCTCTGTTCCATCTTTCAATTGGACATTCTTTATAAGATCAGCTGGGTAAGAATTATTTTTCATGCATCTGAATTTGTTAATAGCAACAATTATTTTAGCAAATGAATTTCGTCAAACCATGAAAACCGATAGCCGTCTTCTCAGTCCGCTATCGGGTTATTCATTCTGTGTACTTGATTTTGCTAAATTATGTTGCCGTTTTAAACATCCAAGTCCCCTTGCGTTCCAAGGTCCTGCATCTTTCCAGTGATCACTCCGGCACCCATTTTGATTAGCGAAACCAACTTATTATACTTCGTATCCCAATAATGTCCATCCATCGGGGTAAATGCTATCGCAGAAACATTAGGATCATTTTTTCCCTCGAACCACGTATCATCAAGTTTTCCGTACAACTCATCAATGACTACTGCGTCTTTCGTAATTACTGCTTCTCCATACAGAGACATGAACTTCATATCTCCAGGACTTGAGTAGATCAGTTGAATGTTGTTATCCCGCTCAATATTTCTGTTGTGTTCGCTTGTTGCGTTACTTAGAAACCAAATTCTACCTTGATCATCTACTTTCTTAGTACTCATCGGAATGATGTGCGTAGGTCTACCTCCAAGGTTCGACTCCAACATAGCAAAGTCGATATCTAATGCCATTGATTTTATTTTCTCTTTCGCTTGTGCTTGTGTTAGATTCTCTGTATCCATATTTGTATTATTTTATTTTTGAAATTATCTATGTGCTCGATACTTATACCTTGCAAACACCTTAGTGCTTCAACACATAATTTGTTCGGAGGATTGCAAGGAAATAACGATTATGGGACCTTTTTTTTGATTGTAGTAAGAGATTTACTTCCCATTCTACTTTTTCACCACTTTGAGATATAAGTACAACAAGGTAAATAATGCTGCACCAACATCTGCCATGGGAAAGGCCCACCAAATACCATTGAGATCAAAAATTCTTGGTAATAAGATGACCAATGGAATAAGGAATACACCTTGCTTCAATAAAGCTAGAATCATCGCAGGCATAGGCTTACCAATTGCTTGAAAGTATGCGCTACCCAGCAAACTGATAGCAATCAGGGGAGTCGCCAAAAATGTATATCGGATAGCAGGAATAGTTACATCTATTAGTTCTTGATCGGTCGTAAATATTTGCACAATCTGAGGTGTAAAAATCATCACTCCAGCAAATAAGACTAAAGCCATTGATGTGGCATATTTCATTGCCAACACCGTAAGTTTATTAACCCTATCGTATAATTTGGCTCCATAATTATATCCAAGTATCGGTACATATCCTTGTGTAATGCCCAATGCAGGTACATTGACAAACATCATTACTTTGCTTATTATTCCATATGCTGAAATGGCAACCTCTCCACCGTAAGTGAACAGCGTGTTGTTAAGGAGTACTGTCAATGCACTGATGGTTCCTTGCCTAGCAAATGTCACTGATCCAATGCTAAATATTTCTTTGATTATTTTCCAGTTTCCTGATAAGTTTTGCTTCAGTATTCTGAGGCTATCTTGTTTGTACACGAAAAAGTATAAGGTGTATATGAAACTCGCGACATATGAAATCGTTGTTGACCATGCAGCACCCGCAAGCCCCATGTCAAATACAGCAATGAACACAGGGTCTAATATTGTATTAAGTATCGCGGGAATGACAAGTGTATACATGGCTAATCTAGGATAACCTAATGAACGGATTACATTATTGCACATCATTGCCCATGCAAGAAACGGTGTTCCAATCAAAACAATAGAGAAGTACTCTAATGTAGGTTCATACAGGCCTCCTTTGGCTCCGAATAACGTAACCAGCTCTGATCTAAAAATAAAACAAGTGACAACGATAATAAAATTCAACACGATATTAATCAATACCATATTTGTAAACGTCACATTGGCTTTATCATCATCGTCATCTCCAAATGCTCTCGAAATAATAGAGGATCCACCAATCCCAATAGCCATTCCCATACTTGCTATCAAAAATGCAATCGGCATCGCTACAGTAATAGCTCCAATACCCTCACTCCCTACCCATCTGCCGACAAAAATTGTATCCACTATACCGTAAAGAGACATAATCAAAATACCTATTCCAGCTGGAATGGCTTGACCGATTAATACCCTGGAGAGTGGTTCTGTTCCAAATGCTTTTTTCTTGTCTTGATTACTCACGGGTATAGTAACTGATTAAGTCGAAAGGTGTTTTATTATTGTAGGAATTAAATTCAAGAATAGGCTGATAGATTTACGTTTGTAAATACTAGTCCACTTCTACCCAGCGAAAGTAAAGAATGATTCCAGGTAATTCATTGAGATTTAATTACATCAATAAACTCAATGATCTCCTTATAATGCTTATTCCAGGGAAAGAAAAATTGGCTCATCATAGCCACGTGCTTCTTCTTTAAGTAATTAATTTCAACATTAGGCTGATAAATATTTAATTCGCTGATGAAGTCTTTGTTTTAGGAGATAATGGAGGGATACGATTTGGTGCCAACATATATAAAGAAGGGAGGTGCATTCTCGGATAAAGAATAGATAGGCGATGCGTCCTTCCAATTTGCTTCATCCTTCGTCCATGTCACATCATAATGGTGATCTTCGGTTGGAGGATATTGTTTCAAATATGAATACATATCCAATCCCGCTGCATCATTAAGTATAATACCCTTGATAACATCAGTATTCTCTAAGAATTTGGGATTTGTACCCACCAGTGCGATCAAGTGACCACCAGCTGAATGCCCCATTAAAAATATTTGCTTGGGGTTTCCATTGAAATTTTCAATATTGTCGTGGGTCCACCGAATAGCCGCAGCAACCTCCTCAGCCATGGTTTCATAATTCCCATCAGGGCTATGGGTATAATTGGGAATCACAGTTACCACACCTTTCTTAGCCAAGTTACGACCAAAAACTCTATAAAGCCCCTTTGACCCTGTCTCCCAATAACCACCATGGATAAAGATAACTACTGGATTGATTTTTGACTTACGCGGTTGATAAACGTCTAGCTCTGGGAAGGATTCTACAAAAGCTTTAGAACTCTTGAGATAAGAGATACCTCCTGACTTTTTAGTAGCGCAGCTGGCTAGTAGAAAGGTGCATAAGAAGAGTGTAACGATCTTATATATTGAAATCATGTTTGTGTGCAGTTTTCTTAGTTACCAGTTATACGAGAATTAAGTTCATTATGGTTTTTGAATGGCAACATTTTGGGGTTCAAAACCTAATTCGATAAAAACCTGGTCTAATCCCAATTTTAAATAAATTCACTCATTTCCATTGAATTATAATACCCTTTCTAACAGATTGTTCTTTGAGAGGTAAGAATTCTCTTCGCTGCTCATCATTTGGAGATGCGCTTTGTTCTGCACAGTATATATTTTTTATTTCATTTCCGGCCAAGTCAAATTGGTATTTTCTATTTTCCCAATCTGTTGCAAAATGTATTTGTCTGTCAATTTAAAACCTTCATCTTTGTTATCCAGCTTTGTAAAACTCCCGAATCTTTTTTGTAACCCGATTCTTCAGAAAGTTGAATTTGATATTTTCCAATGTCGATTTTCATTTTTTTCTAATTGGGCAGAACGCTCAAATACATGTGGAGGACGACCGCAGGAAGTATTACATCATGTACGTTGTGTGTGTGTGTGTGTGTGTGTGTGTGTGTGTGTGTGTGTGTGTGTGTGTGCCTTGAATGGGCTCCGATATTCAAATATAGTAATATCTCTCGATAAAAGTATCGAGACTCTAGAAAACGAGTGTTTTCTACGAAAGCCATCTCTAATATAAAAGTCCTTCTGCCCCTCAAAATGAATGAGAGGGTCTAGTTAGCCGCAAGGGTGTTACGACTGATCGTAGATCTGAAGTAAGCGGGACTACAATGCCGATAGCTATCGTAAGGCAATTACGAACAGAAAGTAGATATGAGGCGTGGATTGACTGTGTGAGCATAAGTTTTATCGTCCATCTAGACATAAAAACTTTTAGTCTTATTAGGCCTCTATTTCAAACTCTATACTGTTTTTATCCGTTCTAAATTCAAATGTTTCTTTCGAATTGTAGCAGAGTACTTTCAACGTGTCGTGTTCAAAGTGAGGCGCAATACTCCATTGTCCTCTATACCAATCATTACCTATTCTGTATTCAGTACAATCTGATTTTGCATTTATTAAGGGACTATCGTTATAGATCAATTTCTTAGTAGACAAACAAGCAAATAAAGTAAATGTTAGGAGTAACAATATGTACGTTGACTTCATATATTTTTCTTTTATGGCATACCGAACGGCGTACGATGGATAATGATATTTCTCGTCTCTACGAGGAACGAGCAGATATGAGACAAGACTAATTGTTAGGTAGAGTCAATCTCTATTGGCTCTTTTGATGTTTATACTTATTTCTAACGGAATTTTCGCCTTTTCTGTTTTGCACCTTTTCAATGTCCTTTCTAGAGATCCTGATTTTAGACCTAAACCACCGTCCTTTCATAGAAGTTGCTATATACAAAGTCATTACATAAATGTATTGTATTTTTTTGACTCATCATTTTTCAACCTCCAAAATCCCATACAGGTTATCCAACTCTACTATATATCTGTAATCTGAACGTAAAGAAAGACCGTCAAAATTCGCTTTAGTAATTATTCTGTTTTTATCCAGCAATCCGAACTTTCCCATAAGCCTATAAATATAGATTCCTGTGCGCTTATCATAATTAAGGTAGTCGTACGGAATAGCGTCTAAATCATAATCCAAGAAGTGATCCAGAAGAAAATATTTTTTGTCATGTAAAATCGCACTACATTCAGAATAAGACTGACAGCTAATATCTGCATAAGATTTCAAGAATTTTTGGACTTCTAAAGTTTTAGTATTAACAAAAGCTACACTATCCTTTGATATAGATTGTCGACAATAAGTTTTGTTTATTTTTTTTAATTTTGACTTAGTAGGTCCCATCCATAACGCCCCCACTGAGTCTCTATATTCATAATAGATGCTATTACTAGTTCTATAATGAATCTTAACTACTTCTCCGTCTATATTTTTACGTTCCTTTGGAGGGTTATAATATAAAGTATCAGTTGACTTGTATTCGCACACATATAGTCTATTTAATTTGCTGATTTTAGAATATTTCATGTCCGTAATAGGTTTTAAGTTTACAACGTCATAGAGACATTTGTTTTTGTCCCTACCCAACACATGGTATTTTCCTAACCTATGTCCACCAGTTGTAAAAGTATCCTGAGCAAATGAATTGCTTGTTTTTGAATAAACAAAAATTGAATCGTTCCTCTTAAAAATAATTTTGTTATCTCTTTCAATAATTGAGTGATATAATGGTGGAAAAAGCTCCTTTCCATCAAAATCTATCAAGCCTTTCTCTTTACCATTTTGTACTATAATGTTGAACTCAGATGCATAAGCTTGTTCATAACCATAATTAGACGCTGTCATCGTTCTAAGGTCTAAAATTTTTGCCTCGCTTTTGTGCCTGTCTAAGTTCACAAAAGGATTTGATTCATCTAACTCAGAAATAGAATTATGTTCACACTTTATAAGTAGGTCGCCTTCAATATTGAGAATCCCATATTTATCTGTCTCCTGTGATTGTACTATAATGAGTGAATCTCTGAGTAATTTCGGACAATTCGGCATAAACTTGACATGATACTCTCCATGTCTCAGCAGAGTATCTCCTTTACTGTTAATAATCCCAATACAAGATATTAAAGATCCATTCGTTCTTCGGCCAACGGCTCGATAAAAAGTATTGGTTGCAATTTTGCAGGATGGGGTATCATTATTTTTCTCAGGATAATCATCTATCATTAATATAGTTTCCTTTCCATCTGGAGAAACAGCTTTGAACTTTCCAATAGCTATCCTTTTAAGGAGTCTATACTTGTTATCAATAAGAACCTTTCCGTTTAAGTCTATTAAGCCTAAAAATCCATTCTTAGTCGTAATAATAGTATTGTATCCTCTTGACTTTTTAGATTTTTCAAACCCCTCATTGATCAATTTATACTCTGTATTATAATATTGACGACTTTCGTTTTTCTTACTAAATGCAAGGAGCTTTTGGCTGCTAGAAAATGATATTGGCCACAAATATTTATCCCTTTCAAATATGGTATTGCCCTTAGGGTCAACCACTTTTGTGGTTCTGTCAAAAAATTTCACAATAACAATATTAAATAAATCAATCTCAGGAGTAATAAATTGATTATTATCTTGAGTAGGCTCGAGAATCCATTTAATCTGAGCTGACAAGTTTTGACAAAACCAAAAAAAAGAAAGAAACAAAACAAATATTCTCATTGAATTTATTTTAGTGTAATGCTTAAGTATTGAACATATCCAATTTCTTTAACATGACCAATGTTTTGTATTAAGGAAAGGTAGCTAACATGGTCTAAGTCTACTTTTTCTGTCTTGTAAACCCTTAAAAGCATTTTGTCTTTTAGTAGTTCGATGACATTAGGTATGAACACGCTCGCTTCTGCAAATGAGGAAGGGGGAAAGTACTGCACTTTAATTCCGTATTCCTTATTTAGATTAGACTCGATTTCTGCCATCGTTATCACTCCATTTTCCAGCAAGTTTATTATCCTATCTACTTCTTCACCAAACAAATTATTATTTATATGATTGGATTGAAAAACATTGATCATATCAGGTTGATAATACTTTTTGAAAGTGTATCCTGTTTTGTAATAAAACTTTATCAGTTTACCAGAATTAGTTGCTTTCCTCAATGTACCAAGTTTCAAATCGTCAATAACTAGATCTTTTGAATTAACTTCAGTCATCTCTTTGGAAAGTTCCACGATATTTACTAGAGGGCTTCTGTAATTTGATAAAGCTTTATCTCTTGTCTGAAAAGTTTCTATTTCAGATATTATTTCTTTTTCCTTAATAACAGTTCCATCACTTAGTTTGTAGGTTGTACTACATGCCGAGTAAAGAAAAGGGAAACAAATTAAAATTAACAATCTAGGGAATTGGTAGTTTATCATTTACATTAAATTCAAATTCTAATTCAATCAGAAATTTTATTATTTCCAAACATCCAAAGTTATGAAGCTTTTCTAATTTATAAGTTTAATGCCAATATTAATCCTGCCCCAAAATACTAATAATAATTGTTCCTATGTCGTCGTCTCTCTGAGGTACGAAGAGACATGCGATCATATCTATTGTTACCACCTGGCTATTTTATTCATTTTCTTCTATAAATTCACCTTTCCTTATAAACTCGTTTAAAAGCGATGAAGGAAATGTGTAGCCAGAGTGTTTTCCCCACTCATCTGACATTTTATGTATTATTTCCAGTTCCGTCTACAAAATTTGATTTCCATCTCGATCCCAAAATTGCTCTACTATATATTCGTTTTGGGTTGTGGATCCTATTTCTGCAACTTGCCCATTTTCATACCATTCGGTTGTTGTATGAATATTTACTCCCATTTCATAATTCGATTCATATGCTATTTGGTTGTCTTCAAAATATCTTCTGAAAATTCCATCCTTTTTGCCGTTTCGTTCGATCCAAATTATTTTCAAATTTTCGTTTTCGTGAAATTCTTGTTTAAGAACTTGATTATCATTTAAATCAAAATATGTATTAATAATTTCAACTAATATATCATGATTTTCAAAGAACAATTTCCTGTGTTTTACAAACGACTCTTTGTTCCACTCGTGCTTTTGCTTTAGAGTAGGTAAATCGTCCATGCCATTTGTGAAAAACCTGGCAAGTAAATAGAATTCTTTATTCCCGTTTTGGAACTCATCATACAATTCCTGAAGTATTGATAAGTGATCAACCTCAGTTTGTGATTTGATTCTTAACCTTAGTATTCTATTTATTATTTCCTGTTTCATTTTTTAATTCTGACATAACGGTTAGTATATGAAGCGTAGTGACCGAATGGGAGCTATGATTTCATATATATTGTTGGCAGTTCGTTTCGTATGCTATCGTTTATTGTAAGTCTTAATTATAAATGAAGACAATCCAAATATGAAGAATAGTTGATATCATAATTTGCGCTGACATTATAACATGTAATACCAATCCAAAACGGAAATACTTATTATAAGAGTCACAATTAAGTGAAAGGCCTACTAAAAGATTCATAAAAAACACAACGGTCAAAAGAAGAAGTAGACCGTAATCGGGTCTTGAACTGTGGAGATAGAAAACAATAGGGGAGGTCACCCCCAGCAAATTATGGATAGAGTGCATTCTCTCTATGGCTTTGCCCTTCATATCAAAAACTCCCCTAAAAATAGGTAAAACCCATTGGCCGAGAATGAATAAAAAAAGAACAAATCCACTCCAATGCCGGTACGTAGAATTGGTTTGCAACTGCGTTAAATAGTCAAATTCCAATTGTGCCAAGTATTGTAATAAATACAAGGTGAATAGTATTAGGCCGATAATGTTTTCAGTCTTTTTCATCGATAAAACTCTTTATTAGGTCTATTGATGCATGGTTCAATACTGAGTCAGAAAAGGAATTCACGGTGGGTAGAAAAGCCCCTTCTCTAGGCCATTTTGTTCCTATGGTTATTAAATCGCTGCTTTTAAATGTCTTTGTTTTATCTAGATAGGAAGTATAGGTTTGATTAGCACTTTGAATATAGACATCGATCCATTTGATTAGCTCGTCTGTAGTTAGAGAGTCGCGCGGAAATGCCCAGGTTGTTGAACCCATGACATCATTGAGCTTCCAATTTTTTTTGGGAGAATTGTCATGGTCATTATGACAGTTTACGCAGGCCTTAGCAGAGGCGAAATCTGGAAACATACCTATATAGCGGTCTGTTTCTTTATCTACAAAGAACCTAGGTTGTAGATCTTCTTTTATTTCTTTGAACTTCTCGGCTTGAATACCTGTTAATAAATTCGACTTAGAAATAGGAAAGTCAGACCCTAGATATAAACTAAGAGGAACAGGGCTTTTTTCTAAAAGAGCGGATGTTGACCTCAGAAATAAAGCGGGTAAAGGACCTGCCTCAATTTGATTGTCCTCCCAATGTTCATCGAATTTTAATCCATTTTTTTTTCCTTCCCCAACTATATTTTTGGTGTAGATTGACCTATACTCATCATTGAGACCCGCGACTATCTTAAAGCCATCATAGACGGAAAAAGTATAGCGCTCTTCATTGGTCATTTTTTTAAGAGGTTCCGGCGCGGTGAAAAACAAATAAGAATTTACTGTAAAGAATGCTAAAATGATTATCAAAAAGAGTATATTTTTTTTATTCATTTTCACTTGTTTTATTTACA
Source organism: uncultured Saprospirales bacterium (assembly GCA_963975265.1). Lineage (GTDB taxonomy): Bacteria > Bacteroidota > Bacteroidia > Chitinophagales > Saprospiraceae > CAJXUU01. The sequence continues at coordinate 13,846 of CAXBGT010000043.1, read as the reverse complement.
ATAGAATCGGTAATATATTTCTTTATATCACTGTAGGGATCTTCTCCACCGTTAAAATAGATTTTTAATCTTTGTAATGAAATAGTATCACTTATCTTCTTTGGAACGTCAAAAATATGATTGCCATGGTAATCGTGACATTGCAAACAAGTATTCCATTTGTTTGCATAAATTAATTGTTCATGGTTGAGATCTAAAGGGTCATTGTTGATTTTTATGTCTTGATGACAATGCTGACAATAATTACCTTGCTCGATAGTGACTCTTTTTCCATTATGTTCATTATGGCAACTAATACAATTTTCTGGTTGTATTGCTTCTCTTGCTTTAATAAATCTGGGTTCCAAAAACCTGTGAGTTGGGTGAACATCATTTGGGCGAGAGTGACAATTCAGGCATACCGTATTGTTTACCCTCAATTTGCCAAAATCTACATATTCGCCATCCGTCAAGTTTAAAAATGTCTTCGCATTATATTGCAGTTGCTGCCTTGTTGATCCGGGCGCTGATTTATGACAATCAACACATTTCAAATTTTCATGCCCTGTATTCATAGGGCCTTTTGCCAAATACGACTCGTTGGGCTCGGCAGTAAGAAATAAGAGGATGAAAAATGAAAATATAAACCCTAATATTATTAGATTATTTCTTTTGGTAATAGATTGAAGAATACTCTTATCGAAATTAACTACCACCTGCTCATTCAAAGGATAGGAAGTACAAGTAAGGATCTTATCAGAATCATCTTGTTGTTTGATTGCGGAATAGACCTTCCCTGACTTAAGTACTGCTTCGCATGATAAACAATTTCCCATTTTGCATTCATGGCCAATATTAAATCCAGCGTCCAAAGTAGCGTCTAAAATATTTTGATTGGCACCAACAGTGACGATATGGGTATTCCCCTTGAATTTTATTTTTATCTGCTGAGTTTCTGTTGAAATGCCTTTAGTAAGAGGAGAGAGAGCGAAGTTTTCGGACTTAATATTCGTATGGTGGACCTGTTTGGCTTTTAAATGGTTAATTAAAATATCTATAATAATAGAGGGACCAGTTGTGAAGAAACAAGTGTCTTTGTAGGGGATTTTGTGTTTGCAAAAAATCTCTTCTATTTTTGATTTTGAGAGTTGTCCTACTTCTCTATTCCATCCTGCAGTTGGTTCATCAATAGTGAATACAAAATGGCAATTATGCTGTTGGATTTCCTGTAAATGATCATAGAATATTATGCTCCTGATATCTCTGTTGGCATATACTAAATAAATATTCCCGGGAAATTTGTTAGCTATAGCATGGTTAATCATAGCCTTTACTGGGGTAATACCACTTCCACCAGTTACAAAAACAAGATTTTGATATTCTTCTAAAATATGGTCGTTAAGAATGAAGTTCCCAGATGGCGGGCTTACCTCTAAAGTATCGCCTACATTGTATTCGTCCTGTAAAAGGTTTGAAACAAGACCTTTTGGCACTCTTTTTACGCAGAAGGAAATATTTTGCTCATTGATGAGACTGGTTATAGAATAGCGTCTACTCTGCTGCCTGCCATTGTTATCTCTTAAATGAACGGTTATGTATTGACCACATATGAATTTAAATTTACTTTTCAAGTCATCAGTAATCCGTAGAGTAAAACTATAGGAAACAGGAGTTTCTTTATGTTTCTTGATAATTTTTAGAGGAAAGGTTTTTTTAATCATATTTGAATGAATGACTGCCAACGTTTTGGCTAAACTGCGTTTTAATGCAGTTTAGGTTTTGTTGTACTCTCGTTCTTTAAAATTAAATTAATTAAGACGCTTCCTGTTTTCTGTCCTTTAATTACATATTCATAGGCTTTAGATATATCTTCTAATGAATATTCTCGGTCAATCACGGGCTTAAACTTTTTCGTTTCTAAATGATTACTGATATATGGTATTGTTTTATGTGTGCCATATGGTATTGGAAAGATTACTTTCTTACTTGACATAGAAGTCAATAGTGGGAAAAAAATATTTTGGGAATAAGGCCCTAATTCTGAGGAAATATAGACACCTTTTTCTTTTAATAATGATTTACACTCTCCAAATGTGCTTTTACCAACTGCATCAAAGACAAAATCATATTTATCATTGCTATCTCTAAAGTCTTCTTTGGTGTAATCAAAAATTTTGTCAGCACCTAAAGATTGTATTAAGCTGATGTTTTTAGTGTTACAGGTCGCTGTTATTTTGACATCATATTGTCGTACAAATTGTAGCAGAGCAGAACCAATCCCCCCAGTTGCACCATTTATTAGAATACTTTGTCCTGATTTGATTTTTACTTTATGTATGAAAGAGTAAGCGTAATGTGCTCCTTCCAAGCTTGCAGCTGCTTGTTTATAGTTGATATTTTCTGGGATAGAGAAAATATTTTTAATTCCTGATGTTAAGTATCCAGCTTGAGATTCAGCACCTAGGTCATTAAAGCCAAATACCCTATCTCCGATATTAAATGACTTAACATTTTTGCCAATTGAAATGACTTCACCTGCAAAATCTGTCCCCAAAATAATTTTCCTTGGTTTAAATAACCCTAAGATAAACCTCATGATAAAAGGCTTGGCGGTTAAGTTCGCACAATCTGTTCTATTGACGGTACTAGCATGAACCCTAATCAATACTTCATCGACTTTTGGAATTGGTTTTTCAACCTGCTCAATTCCTATTTGTCTTGGCGAACAATAATTTCTACGTACTGAAGCTTTCATGTTTTTATTGTTCATTCTCTAATGGAGTACAACGTGAGTGGAAACGCAGTAGCCGACCTTGTGGAGGCTATTGTCGTTTTCCACATTGTTCTCTGCTGGCTTTCTTTCTCTACAAAATTAAAATAATAAAGGTAGATAGGATTATCCCATCTACCTTTTTATAATTTATTTTTTTTGCAAAATCCTATATTCACTCACAATCCTTCTTTACCATTACCATTTCGTCCTCATTGTTAACAATTTGGGTTGTTCCATTTTCGAATTCAATATCTACAGGATAATTCAAACTTGGCTTTTCTTCTGAATTCGGGTTCGCTTCATACCATGCTTTGATAGCGTCCCAATCTTCTTCATCGCTCATCGTAATGTTGGTCCCATCAGACATTGTCCATGTGACTGGATAAACCAATTCAAAGCAATCCTTATTCCCTTCTTTATCTTCATCGCAATACTTTTTTGCGATTTCCATTTCGTTTTCATCGTAGATGTTCTTTGTTACCTCATCTTCTAACCAAAGAATATCTACAGGGTAATTTAGGCTTGGTTTTTCTTCTGAATTTGGATTCGCTTCATACCATGTTTTAACAGCCTCCCAAAGGTCTTCTTTCTCCCCTGATAAAACTGAACCATCGGGCATGGTAACACTAAGCGGATAAACCAATTCAAAGCAATCTTCTTTTCCTTTGTCTTCCTTTCCGTCCCCATTTTTTCCGTCTTCCTTATTGCTTCCACTATCACCAATAACCATGGCTTGTAATGTTGCGTCAGAAGTTATAGGAGAAACGCCGAGTTCTTCCTGATTACAAGCGGTAACAAATAACGTTACTAAAATGAAATAAAAAATGTTTAACCTCATTATAATTATTTTTTTTGTGAAAAATTTGATGTCATTTATATATGTAAGAAACAGCTTCAAAAGGTTGCCTGAATATTTCAAAACATTAAAATTTGTAGCCCAAACCCATTTGAATATTTTGATTCAAAAAGTGCGGATTATATTGAAACAATACATCTGCTCTAAGGCTTAAATTCTTGTAAAGCCGATAATTCAAGCCTATTCCTCCTTGTACACCAAACAATAGTTTGGAAGAAGAGGAATTGTATGTTTTATTTACAATTTCAATTGGAAGTTCAGTTTGAGTGGATTGAATTTTTCCGCTTAAATTCGTTTCCGAAAATGTCAACAAATTGAGTAGTAAACTTGTCTCAATTTGCCAGCCGAACTTATTCTTTTGGTGCCTGTATTCCACTCCAAAAGGAAATGACCATGCATTAATTCGTTGCGACTCCTCAAATTCTCCAAAAATGAAGTCTCCTGTCTCTAAATTAGCATTATCAGGAATATCCATTTGGATATTTTGCGTAGTCCGAAAATATCCGTTTTCTGTTTGGAAAGGAAGTTCATTTGCTAATGTACCATCAGATTTTTCAAATTCTTTTGATTTATCATACTCCGATTTGAATTGAAAATTATTTGTATAAGAATAATTGGCATAAGCAACTCCTGTTTTGAGCCACCAATTATTTTTTATTGAATGAGCATAGTACAGATAATATGACGGTGCAAAATCTTCGGTCGTCTGTTCCATTTTCTTCTCGCCTTTTTCGAGAACAAGAGAGCTCGGCATTCTCAAAAAGGAGAGGGTAAAATTAATGCCTAATTCATTTTTGTTTCTCTGTTCTTCTTTAGGGAATTTCAACGGTTTTGGCTCAGGTGAAAATAAGAAGACCAGTTCTGATTGGGGTTTATTGTAAATATGGTTTATTGGTAGAGGTGATAATTTAATTATCTCAGATGACTGATTTTTTTCAGGTGCTATTGTTTGTTTTGAAAGGCTTTGTTCGGGGCCATTGGGTTCTTTTTGTTGTATTGATAATTCCGTTTTGTTCATTAAATCATGCTGAGTATATATTAATGTTTGAAAACGATGTTTCAACTGCTTCCGTTCTTTGTTCATTTGTTCATTTTCTTGTACAAGTCGCTCATTGTCAAGTCGCAGCTTTTTAATTATATTTAGATTTTGGCCATATAGGATTTGTTGCGTTTTATTGTCTTCAGCTAATTGTTCTTTCAGTTGAGCTACTATTTCGGATTGTTCCTCAAATTGTTCTTTTACTTGGTTTTTAGTTTGCACCAAACGCCAATTATACAACACGGATAACAAGAGAAGAATAGCCCCAAAAAGACCATAAAACCAAAAAGGTGAAATTCTTTTCCTTTCTTTTTCAGGCTGTGAAAACCCCAATTTTGCTTTTTGCCATACGGAGGCATCAGGCATGTCCCAAGCATCATTGTTGCCCACTACGGTTTGTAGTTTCTTTCTAATAAAATTGGATAATTTGTCGTCATTATCTTCCATATTGGCTTCTTTTAAAGCAAAAATTCAATTTTTTGTCTCAACCTTTTTTTCGCCTTTGATAATTGGGATTTCGATGTACCCACGGAAATGTTCAATAATTCTGCAATCTCATTGTGTGAATACCCTTCAACCTCAAACATATTGAATACGATTCGATAGCCTGTGGGCAATTGTTGAATGACTTGTGTTATTTCTTTTGCAGATAATTTTTCCATTGATGTTTCCGAAAAGTCAGGCTCATTTTGTACTGATTCCAAATCTGCGAAAGACAATTCCCATTGATACTCCTTTAAAAACCTCAATGCTGCATTGACCAAAACTCTATTTGACCAACTTTTAAATTCCCCCCTCGAAGAATCGAACTGATGTATATCTCGAAAAATCATCATTAATCCCTCTTGCATAATGTCCTGTGCCTCAGTCCGATTACGACCATATCGCAAACAGATGCGAAACCAATGTCTTTCGTGACATTGGTAAAGCTCATCCATCGCTGCCTCATCACCATTTAAACTTTTATCGATTATGGTCAAATCTAAGTTGATGTTTAGAAAAAGTATTTAGTTGAACATGTATTAAATGTAATGAAAAGGTTGCCTGAGAAGATTAAAAAAATTGATTTTCTTTCAATTTGTGGTTGGAATTTCCAAAAGAAGGGGAAATTAAGGGGTGGATTGGTCTCTTTGCTTTTTTTTGTCAAGTAGACCCAGGGAGTTTCACCCCAAGCCTCTCACAGAACCGTACGTGATAGTCTCCCATCATACGGCTCTTGTTATACGTAAAGTCAGGAGTTGATAAATCCATATTTCCAGTGTACAAATAGTTCTGGATTATTTGCTTTTAATCCGCTGAACCATTTGCAGGCTTTAATATAAGATTTATTCAACTTCTTAAACCTATTCCTTATCCAATTTGTAAGTCTTTCGTGAAAAATCTTGAAAATCCTATTCAGTTTCCATATCCTAAACTTCCCAAAGTAATTCAGCCAGCCTTGAAGCTTCGGATTAAAGTATTCCGCAATTTCTTCAATGCTTCTTTCTGTCCACCTGTGGAATTTAGTAGAACGAATAGTTTCTGCAATTTTCTGCTTACTTGATTTACTTATGGCACAATCATAACCCAGGAACATCTTCTTGTCCCGGCGAGCTGTTGGCCTCGGTTGAAAGCTGTAGCCGAGAAAGTCAAATTTTACTACCGAATGACCTGTCTGTTTCCTGTACTTCTTGCAAAAGACTATCTTGGTCTTTTGCTCATGTAACCTCAAGTGGCACTTGTTCATCCGTTGCTCAACTGACTTTAATACCAGTTCTGCTTCTTGTTTTGTGCTACAATGAATTATTATATCATCTGCGTAGCGTACAAAATTTAAGCTCGGATGTGCAATGTCTATCCACTTGTCGAATACATAGTGCAGAAACAAATTTGCTAGAAGGGGACTTATTACCCCTCCTTGCGGAGTCCCTTTCCCATCTCGATAATTCAGTTCCCCATTCTTTATTTGTACTGGTGCTTCAAGCCATCTTGTAGTATACATTTTGACCCAATTTTCCGGTACATGTTTGTCAATAGCTTTCATTAACAACTCATGCGAAACTTCATCGAAAAATCCCTTGATGTCCATGTCTATCACCCAATCTGATTTTCTGACATGTTGCCTTACTTCTTCGATTGCCTTATGCGCATTTCTTCCTGGACGGTAACCATAAGATTTCTTATGAAATACCCGCTCTAATCTTGGCTCTAAATAGTCCTTCATCGTTTGTTGGGCTATCCGATCCGATATAGTCGGGATTCCTAGTTTTCTCAACTTTCCGTCTTTCTTCGGGATTTCTACTTCTCTTACTGCTGATGGAAAATAACTTCCTGATGCCAGTCGGTTCCAGAGTTTATAAAGGTTGTTTTCAAGGTCTTCATTATAGTCTTCCAGACTTATATGATCCACCCAGCCTTTTCCTTTATTGCTCCTGACTTTCTTGTAAGCTCTCCATACCATGGATTTGGTAATGGGTATTCATTTTGTCGAACTACTATTTATCCTCCTTTCCTTTACGGAAGTTGTAAATGGTAATTCTAACTGTATAACCCCAACCCTTCGCTCCAATCCCATTACAGAATCTTCATCACTACTACGGTTGAGTCCGCCATCAACTAATACTTCGGTATTTGTACTTGCAGATGTTTGTCCTGCTTGTTGCTTTCCCTTTTCATTATTAGTTGACTTCCCCTGTTCCATAAATAAGCCTAAATAGAAATCATGCCTCCTATATGACGTCTGTCCCATAGCCAGTAAAACAGGTGACCGCTATGATTATCCTGCGAACACAAGCTAATCGCAGTTTTGACAGAAGGTTCGTTTTCACGGCACTTCATCAGAGGTTCATTTGCATTCATCTTTTCTATTCTTATCTGATCTGTCTCACCAGACCTTTTCCTTAACGCTCAATACCAGATCATCACTGATCCAGCACCTTAAGGTGATTTGAAGGCTCCGCCTGTACAGCGCCTCCGGAGGGCCCACCTCCATCTTATTTACAGCATTGTTCTCAACACTCTTTGAATTAATCAATGTGTTGGTTCACATTCAGGGCACACGCTTGCAGAGAACGTTCCGCATAAACGCAGGTGGGGCACATAGCCCCACTTGCTGTTTTATGCAATGTTGTATGCTGGCTTTTTTTGTTTTATCTTATCTGTTATCTCATCCCATAGACTAATCCTTTTCTTTAAAGCTTCTATCGAAACTTCAAGAACATCATTCCACTTATTTTCATTATTTCCACATAACTCAGAAATCATCTCAAGGGATAAGGGACCATGTTCATCTCCGTCTAATTCAATATGTCTATTCAGATAATAAGTCAGTTTGGGAAATTTACTATCATGACTATTATTGGATTTATCTATAATGGCAATAAACATATCAGGAATGAGATCTTCTCTTCCAAAAGTAAATGCAGCCGCTATTTTATGTGTTTCTTTTGTTTCGATTGTATTGAAAGTAAATTCCAAAAATGCTTTTTCTGCTTTTTCCAAGTCCGAATTAGGCAAGTTGTCAATAATATCCTGAATTGAATTTGTAGCATTTACTAATTTGAATATCCTTTCTGAATTTGCACCAACTTCATTCATAGCATCAATGTACATTTCGAAATGACTTTTAGGTTTGCCTTTTTCATTTACGTCACTTTCTTCTCCCAAAACAATTTCATTAATAAATCTTGCTGTTTTTGCATTGTTTGATGGCTTCCATGGTATAGAAATACAAGTTAACTGGAGCTGAAGAGCTTTCAATAGTGACATGAAATCCCAAACGGCAAATACATGTTTTTCCATAAAAATCTTTATATCCTGCACTTCTGACAGGTGAGAATACAATTCATGATTTTTTAACCTTTCTCGCAATTCTGAGATTTGTTGTTCTATTTGTTCTATTTTCCTCATCAAATATTTATTTTAATAGCTAATATCTTTAGAACAAATCAATCTTAAAATTGATTACGATTTTGGCTTTTTTTCTATAGTTTATCTGAACTATATCATAACATTTAATGTGCAATTTTGAAATATAATTTGATTGTATTTTTTTTATACGTATTTTCTTGACTGACAAGTTGTTAATTGCCCATCATTTAACGCTTTTCTCAGTTCTTTTTTTGCTTGCATAAAACGGTTTGCATAGACGCAGGTGTCGGGTAGCGACACTTGACGTTCTATGCTTTGTTAGCAAATCGTTGCTATTTCAGTATCAGCTTAGAAGTTGCAGTTGAATTGCTGGTCTTAAGGACAACCAGGTACAAGCCCGGAGACTGATGTAGTTGTATTGAGCTATTTGGTTTCAAATTATCATCCGAAAAGACCATTTCACCAATTGTATTATATATTTTGATTGAAGTGCCAATTGTGTTGTTAGTCTGAATATTAATAATTCCTTCCGAAGGATTAGGGTATAATAAAATGTTATCGTGCGCCTCTTCAGGTACCATTTCAATTGAAGTGGTTGTAAGCATGTTTTTATAGACTCTTGGCTTAAAAGGATCCGAGGTGCCTGGTAAATTCCCAATGCCAGTAACGATCATATCAAGATCGTTATCGCCATCAATATCTCCAATAGCAGTGGTAGAATTGTAAACTTGTACTAGTGTGTCTACCACGTTGAAATTGTTATTTCCCTGATTTTCGTAGATGTGTGCTGCCACATCCTGTCCTCCAAGAGAGCCGGTTACAAAAACATCCAGGTCATTGTCGCTGTCAAAATCCGCAAAGTCAACTGTTCCCAATTGTGCAGCTAGAAATGGTGTTCCTGTGAGCAAGCTGAACGAGCCGGTGCCATCGTTCAGATATAGTTCGCAGATATTTTGGAAAGAACTATCCATGCCATTCAATAGAATGTCCGCATCGCCATCACCATCTGAGTCACCTGTAGAAATATCACTGGACTGAACTCCGGTAAAAGGTGTATTATTCACTAGACTGAAATTTCCAGTGCCATCATTTACGTATAAAGTGGTCATTACACCGTTGTTATTTGTTGATCCCGAAACGATCAGGTCCATGTCGTTATCGTTATCCATATCAAGAAAAGCCGCGGACGTGCCTTCTATAATGGGAGTTGATGTGACCTCAGTAAAAACACCGGAGCCAGAGTTAATGTACAGTTTTGAGAATAGAAAAGGGCTCCCATAACTGTCTTCTGCATACCCACACATAAAAAGATCCGGGTCTCCATCATTATCTACATCCTCAAATTCAACATCGCCCTCTATGGATGGCTCAAAAGGGACGCTAGGATCTAAAGTGAAATTACCGCTCCCATCATTCAAATAGAAGTTGGCGTAAAAATTTGGACTGCCATCTCTTCCGGTGATCAAAAGATCCTGGTCACCATCTCCATCAACATCGGCAAAAGCTATATCACTGAACTCCGACCATATTGAGAGTCCGGTTCCGATTATTTCGGTAAAATTACCCTGGCCGTCATTGCTATATAAGGTGGTTTTATCGTTAGCCAAACCTGCGTCAGGACCTGTGATTATCAAGTCAAGGTCTCCATCATTGTCAATGTCTCCCAAGGCACAAGAGCCTTGCCTGGAATCATATAAGTTGCTTGCTGTTGTGTCTTCCTGCAGATCGATGTTCTGAGCAATACTTGACACGGATACAACTGCAAGGACAAGTTGTAAAAAGAATTTTCTCATTTTGATGTTGTTTAATGTTTGCTAACGGTTAGGCTAACCTGCGTTTTAATGCAATTTAGGTCTTGTTGGCAAATCGTTTATTCTTTTACCAATCTAATGACAGAATTTTGATCTCCCGATTCAATTATTATAATATAAACCCCTTTAGGCTCTGCTAATTTTAAGTTAAGTAGTTGGCTATTCTTAAAGGTTTTTGAGTGAACTAGTCTTCCTGTTATATCAGTTATGGATATGGATACTGATTCCTGCATACTTCCTAGATCAATGGAGAAGTTACCACTTGTTGGATTTGGGTGGAGTAGTAGTTTATCTCTAAAATCATTTTCTATGATTCCAACTTCAATTACTGTATGACAAGATGAAGTATCTGAACACCCATTATTGGTAACAATTACAGCATACTCTCCATTGGCTGTAGCGTTGTACGATTGGCTTATGGCACCACTTATTGGACTCATTGCAGGGCAGTTCAACCATTGATAAACTGCTCCTGATTCGTCAGCAGTTAACAATCCCCCTACTTGAGTTACTGAAGAATTCACAGTAATAATTGTTAAATCAAGCGTAACTAATGAATCACAAGTATTGGCAGCACCACCTAGAATATTGAAAGTTGCGATATTGTTGCTTGTGTAGTATGTGTTTCCATCAATCCAAACAAGCGAATCGCAAGCAGTTTGTAAATCTGTTCCAGCTACAGAACAATAATTATTATATTCAATATGAAGTTTTGCACATGATGCTTGGGCTCCTTCATAAGATTCAGCAACTCTTTTACCTGACCCAGTTATTTTAAATACCATGGAATTTCCAAGTATCCAATCTTGTAAATTTACAATCTCTGTTACTATTGAAGATAGGTCTGGTGTTCGTTGATCTTCACCGGATGATCCAATGGGACTCCATACTGGAACTGACCAATTTACTATGTTTGAAGTAGTTGATCTTGAACTCACATTCTGAGAATTAAAAGTTTGAGCATCACCAATATTTTCCCCATGTATAATCAAATTTGTTTCATTACTTGTTACTTCATCAACTGTAAACTGAATGTAAGCATTTAAGATATTTGCCGATTGAGGAACATTGATATTATTAAATCTTAAACCAATTACCTGATCAAAGCCATCAAAAACCATTTCAAGATCTGAACTACTCATATCCAAGGTACCATCCTGTCTTTCTTCAACATCATCACTACCGGTAGAAATTGAAACTTCAACTTCATTTAAATCATCATCCTCAAGAGTTACAGTAGCTTCAACTAGAGAATTCAAAGAGGCACCTGTTACATTTTGTAAAACCAGATTTATTGTTTCATCCTCCTCAATGTTTCCGTCTTGCAATATATCAATATCAAATGTCTTTAAACCATCTTCTCCATCTGCCCAGTATAAAGTTCCAGGTGAAAAATTAAAATCAGATCCTAAAGTTGCTGAACTGCCTGTTGATAATGCGTATTCTACTGAAGCTGCACCTAGTGATCCAGCTGAACGTTGAACTGCTACTGAAACAGTACCTTGAGACTCATTTGCATAAAAAGTTTGTGTAGAAAATTGCACATTACCTGGATATCCAGCAGTAAAGTTTATCGATACCGTGGCATAATCAACAGGCGAGCCATACACAATATCATGAACCTCGATGTAAAGATCATTGTTGATGCCGCCAAAATCGTTGACTACATACACAGAGTCCTCCAGGTCAAGTTTAGCAAGAAGCCAGGACTGGGAATATCCTGGGTTCGAGCCCCGTTTAGTAACCGTTATTTTATTAGCAGACTCCTTAGTGTTGCTGTTGAACCCTTTTTTTCTATTGAAGGCTACATGGATATCAGCCGTGGCACCCTTGACCTTTAGGAGAACCTGTTCATCGCCTGACGCCTTGGCATAATCGACCACCCCAACCAAATTACCGATCCACGAATCCGGGAGCACCTGCGAGATGACATATTCTCTATCACTATACCAACCTAATTGAGAGCCCTTGGCTCCATTGAAGGCAGAGTAAGTGGTAGTAGCGCTGCCCATATATCCGGTATTATCACCATATTCAAAGCCTGCTTCACCAGAATGAGCCAAACCTAAATTGTGACCTATTTCATGCATAGTAACGTTTATGTTGTCTATTTTAGAATGTTTATACACGCTCATCCAATGATTAGGGTATGCATAACCCTGCCAACCACCTGTCATACCGGGTGGGCAAACAATCATGACGAGGTCAAATTGGCTTGTCAAGCTAAAACCGAGCTTTGCATTTGCTGCTGCTATAACTGCATTCCTCCAGGGACCAGCACCACCATCTACACCGATCACATTTTGGTCGATAGCTACCTGAAGCACGCCGTCTACAACATGAGGCCCCTCGGCAGGAGAAAGAGTTTTCTGGTTGTATGAAATAGCAGCGAACTGAGAAGCATTACTGAGTGATTCACCATGAGTGCCAAATACATGATCACTCATATTAGCCGGGGTTATTGTGGGTTCTGAATCATTAGCTGTGACTTGAATAACGAGCACTATTGATTCACCAGTGCCAGATGCTTTTTGAACAGCTAATTCCCTTGATATAACCGCATCATAATCGATACTGATAAACGACCAGTTTGAAACATCAGTGAACTGGATTTTACTTTTAGAACTAGTGATATTTCCGTTGGTCAATCTCACTCTGGGGTTGAGTTTCCTTCGGACACTATTCTCATCCCATCCATTGGATCCGGCCTTAGCCTTGAGCTTTCTCTGGATAGATTTCATCTCGTTATGATATTTCTGTTTGAAATCCTCACTCACCCCTTCCAGGTCAATAATTTCGCCATCTACGATACCGGGATTCGGAGAGTCTAAGATGATAGCAAAGGTCTCTTCAAATACCCCTCCTTCTTTCTGTCTACATACTTCGTATACAGTACCCTCAATCGGCTGTGTATCTCCCTGCGGTGCAGTCACTATGTTGTTTTGCTTATTAGTTTCTGTTGAAATTCCAATTGAGAAATTCTCAGTTTGTGCTTGAGATGATATTGAAATAAACCAAACACCGAAAATAATTAAGATTGCTTTTTTCAAATTTTTAAAAATTAAGTTATAGCGAAGAAAATATAATTAATAGTATTTCTGATTTTTCATCTTGAATTGTTTATAATTATATATTAAGTGTAAATGTTAAAGCTTTTCATATCGTCCAAATTTTGTTTATTAATGTTTGCTAACGCTACGTGTATGGTGTCGTAGCTATCCCGAAGGGTAGCTATGCACTATACATTTTGTTGTGTTTTCGTTTTTTTTAATTTCCCTTCTGATTCAAACTCAAAGTATTTTGTGTTACAATATTCTTCAGGTAGTTTATTCTGTAATAGCCTAAAGAATTTTTCGTCATGAGTAGATATAACAATTTGTTTATCATGAGTTGAAATAAGAGTTCTTAATAAATCAATAAATGATAAAACATTAATGTCACTTAAGTTTTGGATTGGGTCATCCATAAAGATGGTTTCAATAGTCTTGTTGCCATATTCAAATGCTTTAGCTAAAAAGATGCTTAACGACAAAACATTA
>CAXBGT010000042.1:0-30553 GCA_963975265.1 uncultured Saprospirales bacterium | reverse complement strand
TGAGCAATTGATAACATGGAATTCGATACAACATTGTAAATATCCGATTCTCCCTCTTTATTAATTGATTCAATAATACAGTTAATTAAATCATCTACATAAGTTACCGCAAATGGTTGTTCTCCATTATTCGGTACTAGAACCTCATTTGTTTTTTTGATCTGATATAGCCAATAGTAAAATCTATCTGTGTAATCATACTTACCATAAACCAATGACGGTCGAAGTATATAATATGGCTGATTGCTTTTTTGTAATCTTCTTTCACATTCGGCTTTCCTTTCCCCATAAGTATCCATTGTCGTATCTCTACCCTCTTCTTTCGTACAGTCAAGAATTATTGCTTCTTCATTTCGAAGAACAGATTTATCACTTTCATTGTCATAAACAGATACTGTAGAGATAAGAATGTACCTCTTAACTATTCCTGATATAGAATCTAACAGTTTGTCTATTGAATCAGGATAATAACAAGAACAATCAATGATATAATCCCATTTCTGACCTGAAATCAATTGGATATAATTTGTCTTCCTATCTCCTCTTATTTTGTTGATCTGTGGAAATAAATCAGGATTTGTTTTCCCTCTAGTAAAAACCGTTATTTCAAACTGGTTTAATGCTATCAACCTCTCAATCAAATTTCTGCCAATAAAATTGGTTCCTCCCACTATAAGTATCTTCTCCATGTCGGTCTTCTATTTTTTCATATTATAATTCATTATGCAAAATAGGCTTAGAATAAGCGCTTGACAAGTGAATTCATAGATAAGCCCTGTACAACAATTGAAAAAATTACGACAACAAAACAAATAAGAAGCAATTCATTTCCATAAGAATCTAATGGTAAACTTAATGCCAAAGCTATCGAGATTCCACCTCTTAATCCTCCCCAAGTTAATATACTGGAAGTCTTCCAAAAATCATGATCTTGGTAATTTAATAGAGAATAACCAACTAGTACTGAACAGATTCTTGCAAATAGAACAATTAAAACTGTTATTAGCCCTATTACTATTAATGTAGATTCCAATTTAATAAGATGGATACTTAATCCAATGAAGACAAATAACACGGTATTCAAACTTTCATCGAGCATTTCCCAAATTTCAGTAGTTGTAATTTTTGACTTTTGATTAAAATTGGATGAATACAATCCATTCCCAATAATCAATCCGGCAACAACCATAGCTAAAGGGCCAGACGTTCCTAATTTTAAAGCAATCGCATAACCTCCTAGAGCCGTTGCTACTGAGATGATAGCAACCAAACGGCTATTCTCCATAGCGGATTTCATCAGTTTTAATGCTAGCCAACCTAAGATTAATCCAAAGACTAAACCACCAACGGCTTCTGCAAAAAATAGGTGCACAATTTCTCCAAATAATGCACTGCCCTCATGCTCACTCATCACACCTGTCACTAAAAGAATCGATGTAAATACAACTACACCTATACCATCATTAAACAATGATTCTCCTTCAATTTTGAGTTCTAATGATTTACTGATATTGGTCTTTTTAAGGATAGCTAATACAGCAATCGGGTCTGTAGGAGAGATCAAGGCCCCAAATAACAATGTATAAATAAACGGAATATATACTCCAAAGAATTGTGTCAAAAAATACAACAACCCACCGACAATAAATGTGGAAATAAGTACACCTACACTTGCAAAGAGAAGAATGAACCAGCGCTCTTTTTTTAGTTCTCTTATATTAACATGTATGGCTCCTCCAAAAAGTAAAATGCTCAATAAAATATCAAGCAAAAGGGTCTTGAAATCGGCGGCAATGACTAAGTCACAAAAGAGCTGATAAAAACCTGGGGCTATACTCTTAGACAAAGTTATAATAATAGCAAGCCCAAGTGCTAATATCATCGTCCCAATTGTCGCTGGAAGTTTGATCCATTTATAATTTATAAAACTAAGAATAGTGGCAATTAAAAAAATGATAGAAAAGGCCTGAAACATTGTTTGGTATTTTGAATAAAGGAATACTGTTTACGATAAGAGTAACTCTAACTCCTTATAAAAAGTCATTTTTTTATTTACCCATTTATTCCAGCATATGATATACCAGTCAACTTATACATATCATAATCTGTAGTGCTCAAATCATTTACGTTAAATTTCGATATGTCATCGTAACCACAAGCTCTTGCAATCACTTTGATTAAATCGTTGGTCGCCGAAAAGAAGTTATTTAATTGTTGAGCAGAAGACTCTATAATTAGCCTACTTCTTAGACTTTCTTTTTGCGTAGCAATTCCAACAGGACAATTATTACTATTACATGCCCTCATTCCTAAGCAACCGATTGCCTGTAAAGCCGAATTAGCAACGGCAATAGCATCCGCTCCTAACATCAAAGCTTTAGCAAAATCTTCCGCAACACGAAGCCCGCCAGTAATCACCAAAGTGATGTTGGTCGCACCCACTAAATCTAAATGTTTTCTGGCTCTTGCTAGGGCAGGAATGGTTGGCACATTAATATTATTTCTAAGTACCGTAGGTGCAGATCCCGTTCCTCCTCCTCTACCATCGAGAATAATATAATCCACTCCAACCGCTAGTGCAAAGTCTATGTCTTTTTCAATATGGCTTGCCGCAATTTTAAATCCTACCGGAGTTCCTCCCGTTCGTTCTCTTACTTCTGCAGCCACCGCTTTAAAATCATCGACAGTAAAGAGATCTGGAAACGCCGCTGGAGAAATAGCCGTTTCTCCTTCTTCTAATCCTCTTACTTCTGCGATCTCCTTGGTAACTTTGTTCCCTGGCAGATGTCCACCCGTTCCAGTTTTTGCACCTTGTCCACCTTTGAAATGAAAGGCTTGTGCTTTCTCCACCTTTTCCCAAGCAAAACCAAATTTCCCAGACGCCAACTCGTAAAAATATTTTGAATTGTTTTCTTGTTCTTGGGGTAACATTCCACCTTCACCACTGCAGATTCCAGTACCAGAAAGTTCTGCCCCAATTGATAAAGCAATCTTGGCCTCTTTAGAAAGAGCTCCAAAACTCATATCTGAGACAAAAATGGGGATGTCAAGAACAAGTGGTTTTTTAGCATTTGGACCAATGACTACCTTAGTTGAAACCTCATCCTCATCCAGTAAAGGGCGAGTAGAAAGTTGGGCAGGTAAAAATTGAATGTTCTCCCATTTTGGTAAAGTATTTCTATCTACCCCCATAGAAGCTGAAGGCCCGTGGTGTCCATATTTTTTCAACCCATTCTTAGCAAGCTCTTTTATATATCCTGTATATGGTTCTGTGCTTTCGGGATGTGTATCTGCATATTGCCCAAGGTATTCGTCCCGTTTGAATGGTTGTGGATGTTTTACCAAGAAAGCATTTATTTCATCTTCATCAATAAAAATGATATCATCTTCAATTACCGTTGTGAACTTCTCCAAAGCTTCTGAATTATCGTAATCACTGACACCGGTATCCATTCTATAATCCCATCCATGAAGTCCACAAATTATGTTTTGCCCATCGACATAACCATCAGACATCAACGCTCCACGATGCAAACATCTCCCATATAGAACTGAAATTTCATCATCATATTTGAGTAGGACTAGATCTAGTCCATTTACCATTTTATGCGTTGGTGTCCTATCTTGTAGTTCTGATACTCGCCCTAGATTATATTTGCTCATTGGTATTTGTTTTTGGAGTGTTTTTCGAAAAATTTAGTAATTATTCTAAATATAGCACAAAATAATGACTGCAATGGACGTTTTTACATCAAACATGTCACTAATGATTGTGGAATATCAGATATCAGACACTACTCATAGATACTTTTAATATCTGTGATTTAACCAGACTGTAGTCTGGTTCTTCAGAACAACGAAGACTTAGCCTTTTCTAATACTACAGCGAAACTGTTGCATTTATCACTTGAATGCAAGACCCGTTAAAAACATGAACATGCAGTTCTTCAATAATACTAAAATACTGATCGCATTACCACTCAATTTTGCCAATCGATCTTTGTGCTTGAGTTATAACTTGATGAATTTACTCTTACTAAATGAGTTCTTTCTTCTATTAAACAATGAAACCATATATATACCTTTTGGGAAGGTACTTATGTCTATTTCATTATCTTTATAAACGGTGCCCTGCCAAATTTCTTGTCCATTAATACCATGAATTTCTCCATAATAATTATCCTCAATCAAACCTTTTATTCTGATAAATCTTTCAGCAGGATTTGGATAAACTATGATACTATTTCTATTATCAATCGCAATTGTATTCATAACAGTCCCTCCAATTACTTCTATCTCGCCATTGCTATCAAATGGGTTAGACCACTTTTCATTTGTGTAAATATCAGATCCTGTTAGAGTTTTAACAAAGGCCTCTAACTGCAGTCTTTCTACTGATGTAAGATTTAATGGGATTCCGTTGGGTTCCAATCTAAAATCTATCATGGGAATTTCTGAATTAATTTCATCATAATGGTTCAGTAACTCATTAAAAGTAGAGGCTTGTCCGTTATGAAACAATGCACCATTTAGAGAACCACTTGGTCCAAAAACATCGCGTAAACTAGGGGCTTTTGTAATGTTTAATACTTCTGATCCATCTATTTCTGAAATAACACCATTATTGCCTTTCTGAGATGAAAAGGTAAATGATGGAACAGAATGACAGTGGAAACAACCTACACCTCCACCTACTCGTGTCCCATTGATATCTTTAATCGCCTCACTTGTGAAAAGCATTTTTCCTGAATTTTCTTCAGGCGTGAAATTGGGAAAGTCTAAGTCGATATTATCATTAGATGGAGTACCACCAACCATTTCAAAACCGGCATCAAACTTCGAGTCATAAGATTCGATACTTCTTACAAACTGAGCTAATGCTTTAGAAATTCTTTCCTCTGTAATCGCATTATCCCCAAAAGCAAAAGTAAATAGCTCAGTGTAATAATCTACACCTTCAAGTTGCAATATCAAATCATCGAAGTCGGGACCATCTGCATGGCCACTATAGCCCATTTCAATATGATCTTTTATAGGTTGAGTTGCTAATTCCTCAAGATTTTCAGCGCGTGCATCCCAAAAAAGTCGTTCAAATGGCGTCTCTAATATTCTAAGATTTAGTAAACGCATAGGTTTACGTAGCGTCAGTCCATTGACTCCAGCCCCTTGAAGTTCACCTACTCCAAATGCCAGTTCTTGTTTATGGCAACTTGCACATGATACACTACTATTGGTAGACAAATTCTTATCGTAAAACAAAACCCGTCCTAAAGTTGCAATTTCATCATCCATAAGATTATCAACAGGAGCACTATCTATACCAGAATCAATAAAATCAGGAATATTGGAATCACTATAGTTGAATAAATCAGCTAAATCAATTATGCCAGACATCAAGAAGAATGATACAACAAAAATGCCTAGTAGTTTTAATTTAGTGTAATTCAAACTTACATTTTACTTTTATATTGAAAATAAGGTGATTAAAAATTTCGCTCATCGCTATCTACAAATGTAAGATCTGCTTCCGCAGTAGTCCAATACAAATTGCTCTTATTCGAAACGCTCATATAACTCTAATATAATCTAATTTCTGAATTAAGGCTTCTTGTCTTTTCACCTTTTCTAACCTTATACCAACCATATTGTGTTTACTATCTGCGAACATGAAGATTATTAATTCCAAGAATGGATAGTTTGCAAAGAATGGCTTTTGTCGCTTCCACTGAAAGGCTGATGGTTTATGATAGCAACCTCACGATATGATTCACAGATTTTTGCGATGATCGATTTTAGAGTCTATCCATTTATATAAGTATTTATTAGCCTTAT
This sequence comes from uncultured Saprospirales bacterium, assembly GCA_963975265.1. Classification (GTDB taxonomy): domain Bacteria; phylum Bacteroidota; class Bacteroidia; order Chitinophagales; family Saprospiraceae; genus CAJXUU01. The sequence continues at coordinate 24,721 of CAXBGT010000042.1, read as the reverse complement.
CACTACATTCAGCGCTCACCGTCTATTTAAATTGTTAACTCCTGTAATTATTCTACCTATTTCTCTTTAGAACAATTTGGAACTAAAGGAATGGATCTAATTTCTCTTTCAATCACTCTGCTTTTAATACTAATTTCAGACTCTAATAATTCATGACTACTTCTAAACCTAGATTGTCAAACGCATCATTTTGCGCAATGTTGATTAAACCAACGCAAATGGATATTGCCTTTCTCCAATTATTCCCCACTTCTGTAACATAAAAATAAGAGCCTGTTTTACTCAAACCATCAGATTGATACGTACTTAGTTCTCTAATTGGTATCTTAGGATATTTCTGTTGAAATTCATCTATCATTATTTGTGAATTGCTTTTCCTTTCGGCTAGGATCGAAATAGTGTACCCAAAATGATCTTTATTTAATTGGGTTAATAAATCACTATTATATATTATTTGCATTGATAGGTCATCATTTACAAAAGTATTGATGCTCCATACCTCGCCCCTATATGTACTATCCACTTGCATCCTGGTCAATATTTTAGTGATTTCAGAAATATACTCTTCTTCACTATTTATCAAAAAGGCACTTTGATCTACTAAATTAAAATTAGAACCTCTATTACACGAAGCTATTAGGGTTAAAAACAATAGATAAAAAATAAATTTTGTCATTTTAAAAATAGCTCGCTTAGTACATTTTATCCAAAATCGATACAGACATTCTTCTGCTCCGTAAAAAACTTCAATGCATCAAATCCACCTTCTCTACCCACACCAGAACTCTTAACTCCTCCAAATGGAGTCCGCAAGTCCCTCATCAACCAGGTGTTAACCCAAACAATACCAGCTTCTAGTTCTTTGCCAAACCGGTGTGCTCTCGTTAGATTATTCGTCCAAACGGTAGCAGACAATCCATAGTCAGTACCATTGGCAAGACTGAGTGCCTCTTCATCGGTATCAAATGGCATAATCGTAACTACAGGTCCAAAAATCTCCTCTTGATTGGTTCTACAATCATTGGATAGGCCTTCTATGATCGTTGGTCCTATGTAGAGGCCATCTTCCAGTCCCTCAGGATGTATAGCCTTGCCTCCGCACAAAACTTGTCCATCTTCTTTTGCTATTTCTATATAGGAGAGAATCTTATCGTAATGGAGTTTGGAAACTATAGCTCCCGTATCAGTATTTGGCAACAATGGATCTCCTACTTTGAGAGCTTTCGCTTTAGCTACAAAATCCGCCTTAAACTTATCATAGATAGCTCGCTCAACATAGATTCGCGAACCACATAGACAAATCTGCCCTTGATTGGCAAATGATGATCTGATGGTTGTCTTGAGCATCTTATCATAGTCACAATCGGCAAAAATAATATTAGGGTTCTTTCCTCCCATTTCAAGAGATACTTTTTTGAACATCGGCGCAGCAACTTTAGCGATCTCCCCTCCAACTCTAGTACTTCCAGTAAATGAAATTGCTTTTACTTTCGGATGCGAGGTGAGTGGCGCACCAACATTCTCTCCTAAGCCGTGTACGATGTTTAACACTCCTGCAGGAAGTCCAACTTCGATACATATTTCAGATAATAGGAATGCCGTCATCGGTGTCACTTCCGAGGGTTTTGCAACTACTGTATTACCAGCAGCAAGCGCAGGTGCTATCTTCCATGAAAATAGATACAATGGTAAATTCCAAGGAGAAATACACCCAACCACTCCAAGTGGCTGACGGAGTGTATAATTTATCGCAGTTCCCATATCGTGTGACTCAGAGGCAAATTGTGTTATTGCATTCCCAAAAAATCGAAAATTGGCAGCTCCTCTTGGGATGTCTACTTTTCTAGCTAGTTTGACCGGCTTTCCATTGTCTATAGATTCGGCGATTGCCAATTCGTCTAGTTTGTCTTCTATCCGATCTGCGATTTTGATCATGTACCTTGATCGAGCATCGATACTCAAAGAAGACCAAGCAGGAAACGCGGCTCTTGCGGCTTCGACTGCAGCATCTACATCCTTATGATCAGAACTAGGAGCACTAGAATACACCTTCCCATTCGAAGGATTGAAAACATCTATGATCTCTTTTGATTCTGCCGGACGCAGTTGACCATTTATATAATTGAGTATTTGCTTCACGTTATTTCGATTGCATAGTTGAATAATAAAAACCCAATTGTTTCTTGATTTCCACTGGTAATTCAGGCAATTCAGATCTTGGAATCAATAAAGTAGAGATATTATGTAAATCCTTAAATATAGGATGCTTGATGGCTGTTTCATTCAAATAAGCAAAACCAGATGACCCTCCAGTTCCTACTTTATTGCCAAGCATTCGCTGTACCATTTGAGCATGCCTATATCTCCATGTAGTAAGCATATCGTCTATTTCGATGAAGCAAGTCAAAAGCTTAAATGGCGAATGAAGTAATGGTTCATCTCGATAAAGATTGATAAGCAGCGCTGCAAGCGTGGCTTTATAACTCATTCTTAATGTACCGTTTGCCACCAATTCATTGTGTTTTTCTTCATCTAAGACAGATTGGAAGTAAGTATCAGTATTCCCAAGCATCGTTAGTCGCATTTCTACTTCATGCATGTCTAGATAAGCAGATCCTTTTATTGCATTCTGCTCCTTCTTGATCATTTTAGCAACAGCCGCTTTGTACTGATCTAAAAAACTGAAATCTCCCACACTCAAAAATGGAGTTCTCTCAAGCCAAGAAGCCATCGCATCAAACAATGTCCCTGTAGTTTCTACTGCTTTAAGCTTTTGTTGGTTTTCTTCTGAGAATATTGAAAAATAGGGACAGCCATTATAAGTCAATCTAGCAGCATCTGGCAAACCTAATAAGTTCTCTATCATTCTAAACTGAAAACTTTGAAATCCGGAGGCTGGAAAAAGGTGATTCCTAAAATCTAGAAAATCCAAAGGTGTCATTGTTTCCATCACAGCTATCTGTGCATTCAGCAACTTTTGGATTTCGATTACTCTGTTGAGTCGGTCGATGCATGTTCCTATATTTTTCTCATCAACTTTATCTTGATCAAACATGATCAACACAGATTCTAGTTCATGAATGATCTGTTTGAACCACAATTCATATACTTGATGTACGATGATAAACAGCATTTCTTCATGTGCCGCCTCTCCATCTACTGCTTCTGACCGCAGGTGCTGGGCATCAAGGAGTTTTTCTAAACCTAAATAATTTCTATAGTGGATCGTGGTGTACTTTTCGTTAGATGTCATTTTAATTCATCTTATGTAAATTTCTGTAAATCCCAACCTACCAGCCGGTTGAGAAGGCTTTATCTTAATTTTGTTCTAACAATCGATTTTCCTCTGAATCAAATTTATCATAATCAGTCGAGCTTTGCTGCATTTCTTTCTGAATAGATTGCATGATCAAGTGCACATCATCCATAAGATTACTTACCGTTGACAATACCCCTTTGATCTTGTTTTGTACAATCCAATCAGATATCAAATTATCGAAGATTACACCCGGGAAACGAGCTATATTTTCAACCTGCATACCTAACCTTTGATTTGTATATCCAATATCTGTTAATTCTCGATTAAAATTCTTTAGTAACAACTTTGTTCTTGATATTTCATTCATTGCCCTATCTATCGCTCCGTGCTTCATAGATTTTACATATCTTCCCTTTCTACCACCGCTCATCATATCGCTATTCCCCCAGTCTTTAGCCTTTTTCAATTGCGCAAGCACATTCTCAAGCGAAGTCATAGTTTGACTTCCCAGAACAAATGCTTCTTTCAGTTCAATTTCGTGCTTTTTAAGGTCATCTTTCTTGCTATGAATAATCACAAGTCTATTCCGCAATTCGCTAGGCACAGACAATATCTCATCGGATCTTAGTTTCTTTAGCCCTTCCAATGCATTTTCCAGATCGTCAATAGAGAGTACTTTCTTTTGTAAAATGTTTTTTTCAAATTCTACAACTTCGATGGCATTCAGCACTTCCTTATGCTGAAGCGTTACCTGGAGGTACTCTTGTCTTTCTTTTTCTAATTGTTCCTCCTGATCTCCTAACACTTTATGAAATATCGATTTCATACCTAACTTCTCTAAGTTATTGATGTCTTCCAATTCTTTAATCATCTGATTTTCAATGGAATCCTTTTTTGATAATACACTTTCCAACTCATCCAAAGTATTATCATAATGGCGCTTCACTGCTTGAAGCTCAGCTATTTTTGTAATTGTTTCTTTTATTTTTGTCGATGTTGTTTGTGTTGCCATAGTTATGTTGCTATATTGGACGTAATATCTAACAATTAACGCTAAAAATAGTAAAAACATCGCACCATGGGAATTTTCAGTTCAATCAAGAAATTATTTTTTGCTACAGAATCAGTCGCAAAATCAGCCGTTGAAAAAGGTGTAGACCATGCCAAAGAAACGGGAGAAGACATTATAGATAAAGGCAGGAATCTAGCCAATGATGCCACAGAATCTATCAAGGAAAAAACTTCTGGACTGCGAGAAGCTGTAACAGAAGGTGCAGGAGATTTTATGGACAAAGCAAAGCATGTAGCGGAAGATGTAATGGATAAGATAGAAGATGTCGTGGAAGATGTATCTGAATCAGATATTGTACACAAAGCTAAAGATGCTGTAGACAATGTCACAGGTACAGTCTCTTCAACAGCTGCTTCTTTAGCTGGTAAAGCTAAGGGAGCCTTGGATTCGGCTCCTGATGGATCTATACTAGATAAAGTAGGAAACTTTACAGATTCTATTAGCGGCAAGGCCAAGGAAATGGGGAATTCGGCAAAGAAAAAAGCAAAAGACCTATCTGATTCGATTGGGGATACAGAAGTAGTCAAGAAAGCAGCTAGTGTTTCAGAGAAAGTGGGCGACAAAGTACTCGATACAGGAGAAGCATTTATGGCTAAAGCCAAGAGTGTTTCAGAATCAGTAGGAGAAAAGGTACTAGATAAGGGTGGCGATGCGCTAGAAGGAGCAGCATCAGTATCTGAATCAATAGGTGAGAAGGTATTAGATGTCAAGGATGATTTAGTTGAAAGAGCTAAAGCTGCGACCGCAGATTTAGGAACAAAACTGGATGAAACTATAGCCAAAGCAGAAAAAATGGCTGCAGAAGAAGCTGCCAATCCTACGCCTAAATTTGCTGAAGACACCTTAGATACGGGAGATTCACTACTTGATGGAACGGAAGACTTTTTCAGCAAGGCTGAGAAGTTTGCAGATGGTGATCATGATGCATTCTCAGAAGGAAAAATCGAAATAAACAAAAATGTTACAGCAACTCCTAAAAAGGAGATATCCAAAGCTGCTGGATTCACAGATCATGACGGAGATGGAAATGAAATGATCGATGATGCTATCATTTCTGAGGAGGAATAATAGAAGTCAAAACTATTTTTAACTTCAAAAGCTCATTTCGCAACTATCGAAATGAGTTTTTTATTATTAATTTACAAAAGTTTCCTATGCGTGTTTTCGTAAGTAGCGTACTTTATAGATAAAATTGAATACGTATTAAAATTAATGCCTATCATACTAATTCTATAATGATTTTGTCTTTTACGACAATCACAAATTTTATAGCATAAAATCTTCTTTTGATCACATAGAATTGACGTTTATTATCATTACATTGCACTTTTAAATCTGTATATGCAGAAAAATTATGAGCCTGAGGCAGCGAAACACAGTATTAATAGGTCTTAGTCATAGAAAAGCAATTCTTGATGTCACCATTAAAGCCTAATAGCTTGACAGAGAGAGACCTTATAGAACGGAGTTTAAAAGGAGACAGAACGTCTCAAAGGGATCTTTTTGAAATGTATTCTGCCAAAATGTTGGCGGTGTGCAATCGCTATGCCCGTCACAGTGCTGAAGCGGAAGACATGTTCCAAGAAGGTTTTATCAAAGTATTCACCAATCTTTCGAAATTCACAGGCGAAGGTTCTTTTGAAGGATGGATACGGAGAATTATGGTTAACACATCGCTTAAAAGCATTGCTAAAATGTCATTTAAGAATGAAAGTATTGGCCTTGAAGATTATCAAGAAAAAGACAACAAGTTAGCCCCAGAGGTTTTTTCAAAACTCTCTGTGGATGACCTCATGGCGCTAGTCAACGATTTACCAGAAGGATATAAAATAGTTTTCAATTTATTTGCAATAGAAGGATATTCCCATAAAGAGATTGCACAAATGCTTAATGTAGAAGTAAGCACTTCCAGATCTCAATTGGTGAAAGCTCGTAGAATGTTGCAAAGGAAAATCAAAGATTTACAAAAAATAGCTGTATGAAGCACATCGACAAAGTATTTAGAGACAAATTGTACAACCAAAAAACTACGGTGCCTGATGGCATGTGGGAAAAAATTGCTCCTGCATTAGAAGAAAATTCAGGACGATCCATTTTATGGTTTTGGTTTGCTGGGATCCTGACACTCATAATAGGAGGTCTTGCGTATCTTTTCTTAACGAATAATCATGATGCTAATTCTTCCACTTCACCATTGGCTTATGAGATGCCAACGAAAGAGATTCAAATACCGGCACCTGCTCCTCATACATTGTCATATTCTGACAATTTGACGAATTCTTCAACAAATGAGTCCGACAAGAATAAAATTGATAAAACAATTGCTGTATCCCCGAAACTGAAGAAAAATAATTCTGCCCAACAGAAAAATAGTACGATAGCACATACAAAAACAACAATTGAATCTGCTTCAGTTGAAGATAAAACTGTAAAGGTTAATAATAAAGTGAACACTGACGACCTTTACGCAAAGCCAGCTAATCTAGTTATTACTAAATCATACATTAGTAATAATGGGTCAATCATAGAAAAATCAAACCTCTCTAAAGACACCAAAAGTTCAGCTCCTATCTACAATGTTTTTATTAATTCTGAAGGATTAAATGCTGGAGCTCTATTAAGAATTATTGAGCCTCTAGAAAATATTCCTTTGCCAGCATTCTCAACAGTTTTAAAAAAAAAGATAACACTCTAAGTCATCTTGCGCTTGCAGCTACTGAGTGTCCCTCTTTTGTAAATAATAAGCTCGGCATTCAAGTTGACTTATATGTTTCTCATGATTTTGCTTTGCAGTCCTTAACAGGCAATGGAACAACGTCTGATAACCTAAAACAATTAAGGGCGGATAGTGAATCTACAAAATACTCTTACTCTATAGGTGGAAGATTTGGCTTTACCTTCCCTAGTGGAATGGGACTAAAAACTGGATTTAACATCAGCAAAGTTCGAAGAGGATTCAGCTTTATTGACAATGATGGTATGGGCATGGACACCATGCAAACAACGAACTTTGGAACGACAACCAACACATACACCTATGTAGACATCCCTCTCCTCTTTAGTTATGAAATGGCAGGATATGGTCCTTTTTATTATAATATAAATGCGGGCATTTTATTTAACATGACTTTTACGGCTGAAGGCAAGTTCTTAGACACTAATGGCAATGTTGTTAACTTTACTAGAGGAGTCGAAAATAGATTTGAAGCTTATGAAAAAGAAGCTGGCGCTGCTTTATTTGCTTCATTCGGAATGCACTACGTATGGAACAAAACCTTTGATTTCATTCTTGAACCAAATATCAAATACAGCATAGGATCAACTACAATTTCTGATTACCCTCTTGATGAGAAATTTACAACAATAGGTTTAATTACAGGAATCAGATATAAATTTTAAAATTAAAGCAGCGAATTTAAATCAATATGAGTCTTATCAATGAAAACGTTACATAGCTTTATAAATAAGGGCGTATGAACTCCAATTATACAAAAATATAATGTCCGCCATTAAGAGCTAATTTGTAGAATGTAAGTTTTCTGATATTTTATTATAAAAAATATTTACTTTGCGCAGCAATTGACTTTAAATTAGGGATAGAGCATAATTAAATACTTGAAAATTGGAAAGATAATTGCAACCTAATAATTAAATAGATAAACCAATAAAAAGATACCGAGTTAAAAACTCACAAGAGCAACTGTATTTTTATTCGTAAATGGGAGCCGCCTGTCTGAGATAAAAGAATTTCGGGCAGGCCCTTTTTTTTAGTATATATTGACTTAGTGTAATTGGAGATTGTAGAAATGAAATGCAGTGGAAGTATGTTCTCATAGTGGATAATTAGAATTGAGAATCAAGAGTAAAAAAGATCCTAAATTTTGACTACCCCACCGCAAGCGGATGGAGCATTAGCCAAAATTTTTCCAACCTAAAGGTCGGAAATCGGATCTTTTTTGTGATAAGGCGTTTTTATGCAAAAAAATCTTTTTTATGACCCCGACGCAAGCATCGAAGAATTTAAGTATTAAATCTCCTCTTTTAGCAAAATTTACCTGACATTCAAGATCACAGAAACCTGCTTTCTACCATTCTATCTCTTCCACTATATTGATTTACAACTGATTATGCAACTTCTTACATCAAGCTTTAGTATTATCATGTACTAGTCCATAGAAATTCACTTACCTCTTCGCTAGATTACTTAGATACAGCTCGTAATACTTAAATAATCTGCCTAGACCACGGCGTATTATATGAATTGTATTTCATGATGGTTATCAAACTCAGGTTGGAAATAATTGCCCTGAATGGGCATTTGCTCAAAAGAGATGGGTTTCAACCCATCGTTTCTTACGATTGCTGAATCTAAGCTCTGAAGGAGTACAATTATAAATACACCATATTAGCTCATTGGATTAACTTGATTTAAATATTTCAAACTTACCCACCTTGTTTTATTTCCTATTTATGTTTTGCTGCACAAAGTACTGCTGCAGATCTCAATAAATTGCAAGCATCTTTTATCTATCTAGAATAGGAAATACTCAACCCAGTAGTGTGCCCTAGCCGATTATCAAACGAATATCCACCAATTATCGAAAGTCCATTCTTCATGTGATATGCGGGTCCAAAATGCAAACTAGATTGCGTAATATTGGCTCCTCCCCTAAAGGAAAATGCTTCTACGACTTGATAGTCTACAGCAAACTTAAATTCAGGATTCCTATTGATCGTTTTCGACACATCAATATATATTCTAGCTTTTTTAGATGCTGCATATCGTAAACCAATACTCATTCTCGAAGGTACATCTTGCTCATCTGTAATAGCAATCGAAGCTGGATTAAATATATACACTCCCACTGATAATTTATCATTGATTTCTGATTGTAGTCCTATATCAAAAGTAAATCGAGATGCATTGCCATAGTTTTCAATATTATAGCCTAGGTAATGAAAAGAACCACCAATTGATACCTTATCAAATAGTTTTCTGGCATAAGTTAAACCCGCTCTACTTTCAGAATACGAGGCAAATCCAAATCTTGAGACTGAAACTCCAATTGCATTCCTTCCAAGCTTTTTTGCACCGGCTAAAGAGACTGTTGCCAATTCGCTGAGATTGAATCTCCGATCATAGCTAACGTCAAAACCGTATCGTTCTAGTTCTGTGAGACCAGCAGGATTGGTGTAAATAGACTCTATCCCAGTAAACATAGTACCTGCACTACCCAACGAAAGTGTATGTGCTCCACCAACTGAAAAGTTTGAAGACTGCCCCTTTGACTCATTCAAAAAAAAGAAAAGTCCTAAACAGCAAAGTAATATTTTGAATCTAAATTTCATATATATACATTGAGCGGTAAATGTAATTCGTTTCTGACTCCAAATTAACAAACAAAATGACAATTAATCCCGCTTTGTTACCAATTCATTTAGACTTTACGGTCAGAAAAGCAACAAATGATGACTGTTCAAAGGTACAACAGTTAATTTTCAATGTTCTGATAGAATATGGTCTAGAACCACAGCCATCTTCAACAGATAAGGACCTATTTGACTTAGAATCAAATTATAGCAACGGCTTTTTCGGTATCATAGAAGATGGATCAAAAATCGTGGCTACATTTGCACTTCACCCAATATCCAATACCAGTGCCGAAATACGAAAGATGTACGCACTTCCAGAATCTAGAGGAAGAGGATTAGGAAAATGGATGGTAGGCTATCTTTTACAAATAGCTAAAGAAAATGGAATTGACGAAGTAGAATTAGAGACAGCAAGCCCTCTTGTGGAAGCAATTAGTCTCTATCAAAAACTGGGCTTTCAGGAAAAAGCATTTGAAAACAATACGCCAAGATGTGACAAAGCGTTTTTCATAAAATTAAACTAACATAGTGGCTAAATTTAGAAAAAATCATAGCAATCAAGAAGTGAATGATTCCGTAAACCAGAGAGGCTCAACTCCTAGTAAGATGAATACTTTCAGATTAGTTATTGGACTTGTTTTTATAATCATAATTCTTTATGCCTTATCTCAAGTAAAAATAGATTCTTGGGAAACAGATCAAAGTCAGCCTAGTACTGGTCAAGATATTACTATCTCAAACGAAAAAATAGATGATGCCAAAAAATCATACTATCCAGAATCGACAACAGGTGAAGTCGTAGAGCACAAGTACTATACCCTATCCTATAGCGAAGAGCACGAACAAGCAGAATGGGTCGCCTACAAACTTACCGAAGACAACTTAAGGAAACCACGGATAAAACGAGCGAAAAAATTCACCCCTGACAAATCAATAAAAGGTTCATCAGCTTATCACAATGACTATACACATTCTGGTTATACAAGAGGTCACCTGGCACCTGCTGGAGACATGGCATTTAGTGAGGATGCTATGAGGGAATCCTTTTATATGAGTAACATGTCACCACAGTTGAAAGAATTCAATGGAGGTATTTGGAGAGAACTTGAGGAAACTGTCAGAGATTGGGCGTATGATAATGATGAACTATATATTGTCTCAGGACCAATACTCAATGATGATCATATCATAAAACAAATAGGTAGAAATAATAAGGTCTCAGTTCCTGATCTATTCTATAAGATCGTGCTTGATATAAAAGGGGAGGATAAAAAGGCTATCGCTTTCCTACTGCCTAACGAAAGAAGTGAAAAAAGGCTCCAAGAGTACATTGTCAGTATCGATGAGCTAGAGGAACTATTGGATATTAATTTTTTTGCTGACTTTTTGGATCCTGCATTAGAAGAAGAACTCGAAAGGAGTAGAACGGTGAAAGGTTGGCGATTTGATAATAAGAAGTACAATACAAGGATCAACAAATGGAATAATTATTAATCGGTAAAAAATTTTGATCCGCTAGTACTGTCTGAATCGCTGAATCGTTTCATGATGTTGACTCACATTTTGAAAAAGATTTCAGCTAAACATTTATTCTATTAATAAAAAGCACATGAAAATACTTATAGTCTCTGCCACTACATTCGAAATAGCTCCATTTCTCAAGTACTTAGAGAAAAAGTCAGATAAGGCAACTTTTTTTGATTTTCAATTGGATGGTCATACTATATATCCATTAGTGACAGGTGTAGGCGCACTTAATACTGCTTTTGGGCTCGCTAGATATAAGGGATTAGAAGAAATCGATGTGGCTATCAATGTGGGTGTTGCTGGATCTTTCGATCCCAGTCTTCCAAATGGAGAAGTGATAGAAGTAATCACAGACCGATTTGCAGACTTGGGTGTAGAAGAGTCGGATGGCTCATTTACGGATGTGTATGACATGGGGCTAATTCAGAGTGACCAATTTCCCTATAAAAAAGGGTGGATCAGAAACACGAAAAACAAATACAAATCCGGCCTTCCTACTGTGATTGGTCTTACTGTAAACAAAGTACACGGAGAAGCATCCAGTATATCAAGAATCAAAGAAAAATATGCTGCTGATGTAGAAACAATGGAGGGTGCAGGATTTCTATATGCATGCAGAATGGCGGATGTCAATTGCAATCAGATCAGAGCAATATCTAATCAAGTTGAGGCTAGAAACAAAGACAATTGGGAAATCGAAAAAGCAATAGATAATCTTAACGAGACACTAATCAAATTTGTCACACAAATAATAAATGCAGATTCAGATGGAAATAAGTAATATTCCTTGGGAGCGCTTGACAATGTTTTTGCCATTGGTATTAATTGCCTTAACAGGTTACTACTTCAAAAATAACCCTCCCAAGAAGATTAATAAAATGATGGGATATCGGACAAAGAGATCAATGAAATCACAGGCTTCTTGGGATTTTGCACAGGTATATTCTTCCGGCCTATTGTTCACCTGGAGCTTGGCGGGAATTGTAGGATTAGCATTACAACTTTACACCCAAAAAGCTACAAGTTCTACTTCCTTTGCGTTTACGGGTATATCTGTATTGCTAGCCATCGTCATAGGAACTGTATATTTCACAGAGAAAGAACTGAAAAAGAACTTTGGATAATATAAATCACTCTCAATTACTCGTTAATCTTGCGTTAAGTTCAGGATTAGTGAAAACCTAACTGAGTTTCTAAAGTTTATAGTTTGAATTAAACAAAATAGCAGATGCCACAATTATCATACTTATTAGCCTTAGCGTTGTCATTTTCAATGTGCTCAACAAAAACTGTCCCTACATCAGAAGATAATTCAGTAAAACAGGTAAAGAGAACTTTACAAAAGGGTCAATCATCTTCTGTATTTGCAAGCGGATGTTTTTGGTGTGTAGAAGCCGTATTTGAATCCGTAGAAGGCGTTTCCGAAGCAGTATCTGGATATGCAGGAGGAAGTGCCGAAGATGCCAACTACTCTGCTATAGGATCTGGAAGAACTGGACATGCAGAAGCCGTAGAGGTATTTTATGATCCTAAAGTTGTATCGTATGAAACATTGCTCAAGGTGTTTTTTGGCAGTCAAGACCCAACAACTCTAAATCAACAAGGACCGGATCGAGGTACTCAATATCGATCTACTATCTTCTATAAGAATGAAGCAGAAAAACTAGCCTCAGAAAAATACATAGCTGAGCTGACAAAAAATAATGTATTTGATGGAGTTATTACTACCACCCTAGAGCCACTTGTAAAATTTTATGATGCGGAGGATTATCATCAAGATTATGAAGCTAGAAACCCAAATCAGCCATATGTAAAAGGTGTTTCTGTGCCGAGGTTAAATAAATTTAAATCTAAGTTTCCTGAATTGTTGAAGAAAGGGAAGAGTAAACATTAAGCGAATGCGAAATTCCGCTTAGACCAATAAAGCAGACTTAGAATTTCACACAATAGAAAGTGACTTGGTCGCTTTAAGCGATTTGATCACTCTGCCAATTCAGAAATCGATTTTCTCATCAAGCCTGGACGGAAATGTTTCTAACATTACAACCTTATTAGTTCACATAATGTCAATCCATATTACTATCAATCCTTCTTTACTTAAATATGAAAAACAATAAAGTAGTCAATTGTAGAGTTGTCGAAAGTAAAAAAGATCATAAATTTTGACTACCCCACCGCAAGCGGATGGAGCATTAGCCAAAATTTTTCCTACCTAAAGGTCGGAAATCGGATCTTTTTTGTGATAAGGCGTTTTTATGCAAAAATATCTTTTTCATGACCCCGACGCAAGCATCGGAGAATTTAAGTATTAAATCAATATTTCATTACTATTGAACATTATAACAGAACATTAAACCATTTCTGCACACTGCTTTGTAATTTCTTCCCATTCATCTCGTTTTACTGATAGAACATTAGAATACAATTATCACATTACAATTATAATACATACGTAATTATTTGTAATTTAGCATTTTCTATATCCTATTCTCATAAAACTCTGATATTATGAAAAACAAATCGACCTTTATCATGACTTTGACAAGTTCATTTTTAGGAGCTCTGATCGGAGTAAGTGCATATGTATTTTTCTGTAATCCGACTACTGAGATATATGTAGAGCAACAGTCAAAAGCAAGATTGGCTGCAGAATCAGAAATTATATTATCAGAAAGAGTAGAGAAAGTTTTTAGATCTGCTGCACCAACTGATTTCATTGCTGCGGCCGAAATGAGTATCTCTGCAGTTGTTTTTATTGAAAGTAGTGTACCTATGGAAGGCAGCACATACCATACTAGAAAAGTATCTAAGAGTACAGGTAGTGGAGTAATCATAAGTAATGATGGATATATCGTGACCAATTATCATGTAATCAAAGGTGCAGAAACAATTCAAGTCACCCTCAATGATAACAAGGAGTATAAAGCAGAAGTTCTTGGTTTTGATGACCAAACTGATCTAGCATTGTTAAAAATTGAGAGTTCTCAATTACCATTTGTTGTATTCGGAAATTCAGATTCTCTCCAGATCGGAGAATGGGTACTTGCTGTTGGAAATCCCTTCCGATTACAATCAACTGTGACTGCAGGTATCGTAAGTGCCAAAGCAAGAAGCATCAACATCCTAGAAAGACAAGGTATAGAATCATTCATACAGACAGATGCCGCTGTAAATCCTGGCAATAGTGGTGGCGCACTCATTAACACCAACGGAGAACTAATTGGTATCAATACAGCAATACTTTCTTCCTCAGGTGGATATGAAGGATTCTCTTTTGCAATCCCTTCAAAACTGGTAAAAAAGGTAGTGAGAGATATAAAAGAGTATGGCGCTGTCCAAAGAGGATGGATGGGTGTAACAATCTACGATGTAAACTCTGACATGGCAGATAATTTAAACCTAAGAGAAGTAAAAGGTGTAATGATAGATGCAATTACGAGAGATGGAGCAGCAAAGTCAGGCGGCTTAGAAGTTGGAGATGTGATATTATCTATTGATGGGACATCAACAAATACTACACCGCAGTTTATGGAGCTTATTGGTCAACAAAGACCTGGGGATGAGATTAGCATCAGATTCTGGAGAAACGGCAAAGAAAATGAAACTTCCATAACGTTAAGAAATCAATTGAATACAACAGACTTTGTAGCCGTCAGAAAAGATAAAATCCTTACGGATATAGGATTCGAATTGAGGGAAATGGATAGCAATGAAATCGAAAAAACTGGTAATAAAGGAATCTATGTAGTCAGTGTTTTTAGAAATAGCAAAGCGGGTGAAGCCAATATTGAGCCTGGATATATCATTACCTCTATCAATAAAGAAAAGGTAGCAACTGTGAATGAAGTTTTAGCTCTTGTAACAGACTATTCAGGCAGCATTGTTTTTAATGGGTATTATGAGAATTATCCTGGAGAGTTTCCTTATACTTTTAGTATAAACTAAATTTTAGCTCTTCAATTAGTAATCAAGCTACTAGTGATTGGCCATTGAGCTACTTACATGTTACTAAAGCTTAAATTTTCTCAAGTATCCATTGCATATTTGAATGTCAATAGCTAAAGAATATTTACTCGTATTATTTAATCTTAATTGGATTAATCCTAAATCCAGCTTTTTTAAGCCCTCTCAGCATTCCTTTTGCACCACCAAGATGAGCAGCACCAACAGCAGAAAATGTAGCTCCCATTGTTGTAAACTCTACTAACCTTTCCGTCATTCTATTATTTCTCTCATAGATCATGAGTTTTCTAAGTTCACCCATTGATTTTTTGGCAGATTTATATAATTCAGTTAAATCCCCTTCGGCATATAATTCAGACATTTTTAGGACTTTGGATCTAAAAGTCGATACATTCTTCACGCAAGATCTTAATCCTTTCAATTGAGACTCCATGGGTATTGCTTGCATGATTTCAAACTGATCATTTGCTGATTCCAGCCCTTTCATTTCCATGCCGATGGCTTGTGCATACTCCCATAAGAAGTGATCAAGAGCTACATCATATTTCTTGGTTATAATAGACTCAGCAATCATATTAGAGATCACGAGTGGTTTATAGTGTGCTATTTCATCAATATCTATGTCAAATGCTTTTAAGATGATTTTACTATACTTCTTATATTTCTTTTCCCCTATCAGATCTTCTAAAACTAATCCATCTTGATTAAGAAAGTATTCTCCAATTTTAGATAATTCGGGATCATTTAAGTCCATCTCACCAATGTAAGTATGGCAAAGTTCCATATAATGCTTAGCAATAGAGACGGGAGTGTAAGCCTCTTCACTTTTCACATGCATTGTTCCCAAGATGTAATGAGTTCTAGATTCATTATCTTTTCGAAATTGCCATAGAAGACTTTCTTTGTTTTTGCTCATTGCAGCGAAACAATTTGTTATTTACAAAAATGCTGAATACAGTTTCCCATATTCAGCATTTATATTTTTTATAATATCACTGAAAACACTAACAGCATCCACTGTTCTACAGTTATTTAGATTCATCTTCATAGAAAAATGGTAGCACTTTCTCTTTCTTTACTTTGCTCAATGTCATCAAAGTTTTCAACCTTTCAATTTCATCAATCTGAGACAATGTTTTGAACAATAACTTCTCGTATGTAGGTATATCTTTACAAACTACTTTTAGCAAGAAATCTGCGTCTCCAGTTATAATATAACATTCAGTTATCTCATCTATCGAATTGACTTTAGCAATAAAATTTTCCAATGCATTTTCCTTCTGCCAAGCTAGAGAAACCAAAATGAAAGTTCGCACATTAAGGCCAATTGCAGCAGCATCTACTTTTGCATGATAACTAAGAATGATACCACTTTGCTCTAGTTTTTTAACTCTTTCTAGCGTCGGAGCAGGAGAAAGCCCTATCTTCTTAGACAAGTCTAAGTTTGTTATCTTACTATTTTCTTGTAATAATTTTAGAATTTTTAAATCTATCTTATCCATTATTTTCTTTATAATTGTATTTACATAATATTAAAATATAATTTGCTATTACAGACCTGAAAACAGCTTACAGCGAATAATATTTTTGCAAAGATAAGTTTATCCACGAATTAATTCTAAAAATTTCATCAAATTAGAAATTTTTGTACACAATTACCATTTTTTGCATTGTATCAATTATTCAACCAGATACAATTTTATAAATATCGGGGAGGGCAAGATAAAAATGCTGGTTTAATTCGGCATTACAACAAATAATATAACTGAGAAAAATACTTATTTAAATAGCTATCTCCCTGTCAATCGGCCAGAATTTCGCTGACCATAGTCGTATTTCAAGAAACTAAGAGAACTAGATTTCACTCCAATAGAGAAACTATAAACCTCAATGGCAGGCGTCCAACTAAACTGCATATTCCAACAATGTAAATCTCTACCTAATGAGAACTGCGGGAATACAAATTTCTTATTCACTAGATCATAGGATATATTTTGGACCGATAGGTTCCAGCTGTCCGTCAATTCAATATTTCCAGAGATTCTGATAGAATGTGACTGTACGAATCCCGTATCAACGCCATTCGTTTGCTTTTGAATTTTATATTGAAAATTATGACTGATTCTAAAATTATCAACCCAATCCGCAAGAGATTTCCCTTGTTTTTTCTCCTTCTTTTCGTCCTTCGCATCTTCGCCTTTATCAGGTTTCCCACTACCAAATATAAGTTCTCGGATTTTACCAATTGTCAATCCATTTGTCAACGTTATATTAAAATTATCAAACTTAACAGGGCGCCTGTTCTTACTCCATACGGTTTCATTGATTAGTTGTCCATTCTCATTTTTCTCATAAAACTGGTATCTTGCATTAAAATTTACAGAAGTTATTCCTTTAAAAAATGAAGTATTACCTGTTATATTCAATGGACTAAATTTCAACGAGTCAGCAGCAAAATTATAGCTACCACCAATATTAAAGGCATTCAGTAATTTAAATTTCTTCTCTGTACTATCCGCTTTTGACCAATACTTTCCTTCAAAGAAACTATTGATCCTATAGGTGAGAGCCATCTGTTTACTATTAAAACCAGGATTAAATGCTCCTCCTCTATAAGGATTATAATAAGTTACCTCATCGATCATACTTGGATTGGACGATACCTCAACTGAATCTTGGTATTTATTTTGAGTATCCGGTCTATAGGAAAATCCTATCGATGGCTTTGCTGTGTGTCTAAGTCCTCTAAGCCACCCCTTTTTAAAGCGGACCGTGGCAAACCTTTGAGTTTGAATATTCATATTCATTCCAAATTTCTCTACTGTAGCTAGTCCGTTTTCAAACGTTTCGTTTATTTTACCATAGGTGGTGTCATATAATATTTTACGCACCCCTTCTTGATCCACTTCAAAACCAATACTGTCCAGTACCAACTCAGGATCTAACATCCTATCTTGTGTACGAGTTAAAACAAACTGCTCTAAATCAGTATTCAAACTCACATTAAAATATTTCAAAACATTAAAACTGGCACCTGAGGTAGCCTTGTGTGACAATCCTGTTTGTAAATTCTCCCAAACTTCATCTGTAAATAATGTAGTATCAGTGGCTGACACATAGTTTTTAAACTTCGCATCGTAATCAAAGGTGATTTTTTCATACCAGGCTTCTTTCCCACCTTTATCACTTTTGAATGGGTAGATAGTCCTCATATTAAGCTTCACATCTGGCAAAGTGATATCGACTTTTCTTGTCTGATTATCTTGAAAGTGTGTAAATGCCGAACTAAAAGTAAATGGGGTCCCTGGCATACTATGCTTATAGTAGAAATTAGAACTGATTTTATTATTTACTACATTCTCGTATGATGTCGTGTTTACTTGATCATGTCGATTGGTTGACAAATTTATATTACCGCTAATACTTCTGTAAGGGTGAGCTTTGGCGTCTTGATTGTGGGTTAGCTTTATTGCAAATGACTTTCTAGAGGTTCTACTCCCATCAATGGTACTTTCGCCAATATTGTTCGCATAGCTAAGTTGAACATTACCATTGTATTTGTATCGTTTCTTATACTGAGTTCGTGCATTTAATCTGTGTGTGCCTCTGGTATAAATATCTCCTGTCACTCTGAGATCCATATAGTCGTTAATCGGGAAGTAATACCCTACCTCTCTGAACCCGATTCCCAGATTGTCATCATACTCAAAATTATTAGGGAAAATGATTCCTGAAGATCGACCTTCTACCAATGGAAAAAAACCAAATGGTAAAATTATCGGAGTAGGTATCCCCATTATCTCTAGTTGTGATAAGCCTATAATTGCTAATTTATTTGGGACTACTTTTAATTTTCGTGCATGTATCCCATAATGAGGATGATCTAAATTACAAGTAGTTATTAATGCGTTTTGATTATAAATTTGATCATCCATAAATGTGGAATCAGCATCTTTACTTACAAATTTGGTTCTCGATCCGTGAATTGTAAATTCCCCCTCTTCAGTTATGGCATCAAATATTAATCCCTTACTTGTTTTGAAATTAAATCTAAGTCCGTTGGATTTAAACTTGTTAGTACCATCTGTAAAATCAGGTTTTTGTGTTTTTCTACCTTTCAAGTCTTCTAATTGGAATGCTGAAGCTTCATTATTATCAAAATCAAATATGATATAACCTGCTTTGAGATCGTACTTTTTATATTTCACAAACGCATTTCCGAATAAGTGAATCTGGTTTTCTTTAAGATCGACAAAACTACTATCCGTTGAGCCATAATCTATAATATCATCAAGACCACCTTCCGCAATTTTGACTTCTTTTCTTGATTCAAGTACTTTTGATAATGTTGTATCCGTTCCAATGCTACTCGAAATTATACTATCTAATGGAAGTGATAAAGGAAGCGTATCTATTTGACTATACTTAATAGCAGCATCTCGTAATGAATCCGCGGACGTTTGTTTTGAATTGAATTGCTTTTGCTTACTCTTTTCTTTAATGGGCGCATCAGTGACTTGGCTGTTCAAGTCTACTGAAAAACATATTACAAAAATAATAACTATGTAATTAACTAATTTCAAGTTTATTATGTGAATTTTACCTATTTTTACACGAACCTTCCCAAGGGAGGACAAATTTAACCCAAAGGTCTCATATGTGTACTAAAGAAATGATTAAATATCTAACGATTGCATTTTGTCTATTGCCATCCATATATGTTAAAGCCGATGTTAAAGATATTATAATTTCACTCTCACCCCTGGCCACTTGTAATTTAGACCATGAACATAATCAATTGGTGACTAATATTTATCAATATGAATTTGCAGAAAACAGTAAAGACGGAAAACAAATAGTAGTCATCGACGCTGGACATGGTGGTCATGATCCAGGCACACACGGCAAGCATAGTAAAGAGAAAGACATAGCATTGCAAATTGCTCTAAAATTGGGTAAAACTTTAAGATCTCAATCCAAGGATATAAAAGTCATTTTCACTCGAGAAAAAGATGTATTTATCCCACTTCACGAACGGATCGGGTTGGCCAATAAGAAAAATGCTGATCTATTTATTTCTATACACTGCAACTACGTAGGCAATCCTCAAGTATGCGGAACAGAAACTTTTGTCATGGGACTTCACAAAGCGGAAGAGAACCTCAATGTTGCAAAAAGAGAAAATAGTTCTGTGCTACTAGAAAGCGAATACGAAACTCATTATGAAGGGTATGATCCCAACTCATTTGTAGGGCATATCCTATTGTCTATGATTCAAAATGTATTTCTTGACAATAGTATTGATGTCGCCTCCAAAATAGAAGATGAGATGATTGCTAGAAAAAAGACAAATAGTAGAGGTGTGAAACAAGCCGGATTTGTAGTCTTAAGAAGAGCAACAATGCCATCCATATTGGTAGAAACAGGCTTCCTTAGTAATCCCAAAGAAGAAAAATACTTATTAAGTGAACATGGTCAAATAGAAATGGCTTCAGGTATTAGTAATGGAGTAATGAAGTTCTTTGGCAAAGAACCTATAAAAACTCAAGTTGCGAATAATTCAAAAAATGACTCGAAAGTAGTACGGGCTAATACCCCTTCTAAAAATACATCTGACAATAAATATCTAGTCCAAATTGGGGTTTATAGCAAGAAAAAAGACTCGAAATACGAAGAAGCACTCAAAGGTTATGGCAGATTGATTATTGAGCACGTAGGTTCTGTACATAAATATTCTGTAGGGTATTTTGCAACGAAAGAGGATGCTTATGCAATTAAGAAATCATTACAAGAAGGCGGTTATGGTGATGGCTTTGTGAAGACAAGGTGAAATTTTTGATTGTTTAAGCTATTTAATTGTTGAATTATTGTTTTCACGACTTTATTCGCGTTTTTATATTTCACGTAACTAAATGCTGATACTAGACCGAAGTCTCGAAAATATTGAATTTATTCACTATTTATAATAAAGAATTACTCTTTTTTTTAATCTATTACACAATTTCATCATATCTAGAACCAATTATTGATATGTAGTTATATCTTTGCACTTTCTTAGGAATGATACATTAATAAAGTAGCGTTTTTATACGAAGATATTTTATTATTGAGTCATTTCTTAAAACAAAATCCAACTGAGAAATGAGCAAGAGTACCATACTACAAGCAGCTGACAATCTAAGAATCATCGCTGCGTCGATGGTAGAAAGTGCTAAAAGTGGACATCCAGGAGGTGCCATGGGAGGTGCAGATTTCATGACTATCCTTTATTCAGAATATTTAGTTTATGATCCAGATGATATGGCATGGGCATTCAGAGATAGATTCTATCTTGATCCTGGGCACATGTCCGCTATGCTATACACTCAGCTAGGCCTTCTAGGTAAATACACAACTGAAGAATTACAAAACTTCAGACAATGGGGAAGTCCAACTCCTGGTCACCCAGAAATAGATATACAAAGAGGAATCGAAAATACTTCGGGACCAATAGGACTTGGACATGCTTTCGGAGCAGGTTCCGCCGTAACTGAGCGTTTTCTTAGAGCTAGGTACGGAGATTGGACAGAGCACATGACTTATATGTACATCTCAGATGGTGGGATCCAAGAAGAGATCTCTCAAGGTGTAGGCCGAATTGCTGGTCACCTTGGATTAGGAAACATAGTAATGTTCTATGATGCGAATGATATCCAACTATCTACAATTGTAGATGATGTAACAAGTGAAGATACAGCAAAGAAATATGAAGCATGGGGATGGCATGTAATTACGATAGATGGTAATGATCATGATTCAATCCGAAAAGCACTTGATGCATCTCTAGAAAACAACTCGAAGCCATCACTTATCATCGGTAAAACGACTATGGGACTCGGAGCTAGAACCTCTGAAGGTGGAAGCCACGAAGGAAAAGTAGATACACACGGACAACCGCTGAGTAAGACTGCCGCAGATATGGAAGCTACTATCTCTAATCTTGGTGGAGACCCTGCCAATCCATTCTCTATTTTCCCTACCGTGCAAGAGCATTATAAAAATGTATTGGAAGAGAAGAGAGAACTAGCTGCAAGGAGAAAAGCTAAGTACCAATTGTGGGCAGATGAAAATGCTGAACTAGATGCTAAACTTGCAAAACAATTGGCAGGAGAAAGACCAAGTTTAGACTGGGCTTCATTAGAGCAAAAACAAGGTGTAGCAACTAGAGTTTCTTCTGGTACTGTTTTAGGTTGGTTAGCCGATCAGATAGATAATGTAATCGTAGGTTCTGCAGATCTAAGTAATAGTGACAAGACTGATTTCTTCCTAAAGAAGACAACGGAACTAAAAGCAAATGATTTTTCTGGAGCATTCTTCCAAGCTGGAGTATCTGAATTAACAATGGCAGCGATGTCTATCGGTATGAGTCTTCATGGTGGAGTGATCCCTGTATGTGCAACATTTTTTGCATTTTCTGACTATATGAAACCTGCGATCAGAGTTGCGGCATTGATGGAGACTCCAGTGATTTTTGTCTATACCCATGATTCTTTTAGAGTTGGAGAAGATGGACCAACGCACCAACCGATCGAGCAAGAAGCACAATTAAGGCTACTAGAGAAAGTACAAAATCATAGTCATAAGAACTCTTTATTGGTTCTAAGACCTGGTGATGCAAGTGAAACTACTGTTGCATGGCAGATGGCATTCGAAAATATTGATACTCCAACAGGATTGATCTTTACAAGACAGAATGTACCAGCACTTCCTGGCAATACCTATGAATCATCATTGGATGCAAAGAAAGGTGCTTATATCGTCAATGAAGATGAAAACTTCGATATTATTCTACTAGCAAGTGGATCAGAAGTATCCACACTGGCAGAAGCAGCAGAGATATTAAGAGAGAAAAAGTACAAAGTAAGAGTGGTATCCGTACCGAGTGAAGGTGTATTCAGATCTCAGGATAAAGCGTATCAATCATCTATTCTTCCTGCAGGCGTTAAAAAATTCGGACTTACAGCTGGTTTAAGTGTCAACTTAGAAGGCTTAGTTGGAATGGATGGAATCGTTCATGGTGTCAATCACTTTGGATATTCAGCTCCGGCAACTGTTTTGGATGAGAAGTTTGGATTTACTCCTGAACTTGCAGCTGCAAACATTGAAGCATTTATGAAGTCATAAGAAGTTCGTGGCACATATTCGCCAATAGTAATCGAAGTATCTTTATTACATGAACTTCAATTCACTGAATTTTGCGCACGGGCACATAAGGAAATAATTAAATGAGATATGTCGGATTCCCTTCTGATCAGAGATTTTTTCAATCCAGCTATTATTAATGAGTTGGCTGATAAAATTCATTCACTTTACAGTGGTTTTGATCAGAAGGGTTTTCTTTTATATACCCTTACTGATCTTGAAAACCAAACCTACTCAGAACGGAAGAATAGTATTACTGATGCTCTAGTAAAATACCTTCCAGAGGATTACGAAACTTCAGTCAACATCATCCTAAATATACTTCCTCCTGACTATTCGACTGACATTTTGGAAGCAACTACAAATAGGTTTTATATCACATCACTATCTGGATATATAAGTAGGCAAGGGCTTGAAGATTTTGAATTATCAACGCAGGCACTATATAAGATTACTAGATGCTTTACCTCAGAGTTTGATATCAGACTATTTATTCTAAAATATCCAAAAGCAACATTGGAGCTCTTGACAAAATGGGCGAAGGATCCAAATCCTCATGTACGAAGACTCGTTTCTGAAGGTAGTCGACCAAATCTACCTTGGGGCAAGAAATTGCACTTTGTTGCTGAAGATCCAGAAAATACAACACTTCCGCTTTTGACGCTATTGCAAGACGATTCATCAGAATACGTAAGAAGATCCGTTGCCAATCATCTCAATGACTTTGCAAAAAAACATGCTGATTTAGTTGTCAAACATCTCACTATATGGCAGAAACAAAACCCCACAAAAGATAAGGATCGAATGATTACCCATGCACTTCGTACCCTAATCAAAAATGGGCACAAAGGAGCACTCGCACTTAATGGATTTGATGATGATTTTGATCTTTCTCTAGCGTTTCAGAACTATACTAAGGCAGTTCCTTGGGGCGGAGTCTATGAGTTTGAGTTTTCGATTACCAATAATAGGCCATCAACTAAGAATCTCATTGTTGATTATATTATTGGCTTCCAAAAGAAAGGTGGGAACATTGCTGATAAGGTCTTTAAATTAAAGAAGTTGGAGATTGGTGGTGGTGAGTCTGTTTCAGTTGTTAAGCGGCAGTCCTTTAAAGCTATTAGTACTAGAGTATATTATGCTGGGAAGCATACTTTGGCGGTGCAGGTTAATGGTGTTGTGCTGGGTAAAATTGGGTTTGAATTAGATTACAAATAAACAAAAAGTAAACACAGCGCTCTGAGTTTTGTGATACTATAATGGTGGAGGGATTGACATAGTCGATCCATACCAACTCAAAGGTCGGTAAACAAAGCTGACACTATCGTGTCTTGGCTTTTGTATTT
>CAXBGT010000041.1:0-30608 GCA_963975265.1 uncultured Saprospirales bacterium | reverse complement strand
CCCACATCTACATGAAACCTTCCATGATCGACAAAGTGGGACCAGTTCTGTACGTTGTCATTAACAAGTTTTGAGTTAGGAACTATGAAGGATATATTACCTCTAGTCTCGATAATAGAAGACCTCAACCCGATTTTCTTCACGGCACCGACTTGTCCATTTAAATCCAATATATCGCCTACTGACACCGAGCGTTCAAACAGAAGAACCAACCCAGAAAAAAAATCATTAAATGTTTGTTGTAATCCAAGACCAATACCTACTAATAATGCCGCAGCACCACCCAGAATAAGTGTCATATTGATATCAAGGCTTTTCAATGCTAGATACACAGCAATTACATAAATTACATACTGCAGCAATTGGTTGATCGCAAATCTCGTCCCTTGATCTACTTCCCTTTTCTTGAAAATACTGTATAAGGCCACTTGAGTTAAAATCCAACTTAACATACGCGCCAACAAAAATATTAATACGATAATTAATACTTTATTGGGACCAATAAAAGTGGATATTTTATCCTCATTTTTATAAGGAATAATCTCATAATCCAAGCCAAAATTATTTATTATAGCCATAGCAGCTAATACAATAACAATATATTGAACAAGTCGAATAATTTTGGTCCTTACATCTTCATAGGTATCAGTTAGGTTTTGGCTTACATCCTCTCTTCGATCTTTCTCGTATTTATGAATGAGGACATTCGAAAATAACCATTCAGTTAACCAAGCAAGCACCAGAATAATCAAGGCAACAATCACAATGCTGTATCTCAACACTATACTCCCTGAAGAACCGCCACTGCCAGAATTATATAATTCAAAATCAAGACCCAATAATCGTATCGCTAAAAAGGTAGTAATTAAAATAACCAGTTGTCTAAGAAGACGTTCAAATCTTCTCCTGTTATCAGGTTCAACTTCATTTTTTGCAAAAAAAGCAATTCTCCACTTTGCTTTCGTCAGTCTCCATAATACACTAGCTACAAAAAATAAAAATAAAAGTGCGATCAATTGCCCAACAGTAAACTGTAAAGCGCCAATTGGGAATAATACAAAGTCAAAAATCTTGTTTAACATATTACAAATCTAATAATTTGAATCTTATATATTTCGGACTATTGTAATTAACAATAAATCTTGAAACATTTTAGAAGTATTAACTGTTTATAAAAGCGCAACTTATATATGCTACTTTTCATTTTCGATGATAGCGGATTTAAACATTGATTTATAATTAAATCAGAAAATCGCATCTAAAACAGTCGATATGTCATCAGTACTGTTATTAATAAACAGTCATTAGCAACTTTTGATAAATCTGTCTAAATTTGTGTAATTTTTCAGTTCAAAACAAAACTTGTCTTTTAAATAAAAGCATATGAAGGATCAATCACTTTGGTATTTAGAAAATATAGATGTAACAGGGATTTTCTGTCCACAGAAACTTGTCTCTCACAACAAAGCTGAGCACACACAAAAATCGTACAAAAAAGGTGATTACATATACATGCCTGAGCAAAGTAGTGATAAAGTATTTTTCTTAAATGAGGGAAGAGTGAAGATTGGAACCTACGGTGATAATGGAAAAGAAATAACGAAAGCCATTCTCAACAAAGGTGAAGTATTCGGTGAACTATCCATGATAGGAGAAAATAAAAGAAGAGACTTTGCCTACGCAATGGAAGATTGTCAAGCATGTGTACTCACAACTGATGAAATGAAAACCATGATGAGAGATCATAACGGCCTCAGCTTATTCTTCATGAAAATTATGGGCAGTCGAGTCTTAGAAATGGAATCAAGATTAGAATCTTTGGTTTTTAAGGACAGCAGAAGTCGGATTGTAGAGTATTTGGTCGATCTCGTAAAAAAGAATGGGCAAAGAGTAGGTTACGAATGGGTCGTTAGAAAATTTATCACGCATCAAGAAATAGCTAACCTTACAGCGACTTCAAGACAAACAGTCACTACGGTACTCAATGAATTAAGAGCGGACAACCTCCTCACATTTAATAGAAAGAGATTGCTTGTTAGAGACTTAGAATTACTATCCGGGGAGATTGCTTAATTGATCGTACCAAACGCAATTCTATTCTCTTAATTTTAGTTTGTAATAACAACTTTCCCCGTAACTTTAGAATCCCCAGTTTTGACAGAGTAAAAATATAACCCACTCTCAATATTGGAGATTTGGATTGAACTCTTAGATAATTTTGACTTAGAAAATGCAACTTCTCTGCCAGCCATATCTGTTATGATAATCCGCTCTATTTCAGTTCCATCCTCAGTTTCAATAATGAAAGACCCAGAATTAGGATTTGGAAATACATTTACTTCATTCTTTACCAGAATAGATACAACATCAGTGGACATATCTATTGCAACTTTCACAGCGGCCAACACATCTATCCGTCCATGACCATAATAGAAATTTGGTACTGCTAACGCGTCATTCATAAAACACTCAGTGCTATCAATCAAAGGAACTGCGGTAGATCTAAGTATATTTTTAATCACATCGACTTGACCAGCAAGATTAGGGTTTGCATTAATAATCAAAGCTACCGCTCCAGCTACATGTGGTCCAGCCATACTTGTTCCATTCCACGTTCTGAACTCTTCATTGAGAAAAATAGATCGCACTCCTACTCCTGGAGCTACTACGTCCGGTTTCATTCGGAAAGTTGAATCGACGACCACTGGACCGATACTACTAAATCCCGCTTTGTTATCTTCTATATCGGAAGCACCTATTGTTAATGAATTTTCGAATATTGCTGCAGGATTAGACACTGAACCGCATCCTGCACTTCCAGAATTACCCGCTGATACTACTACCACTGTTCCTGCTGCGGACAGGTTATTAACTACGGTTTCCATAAACATCCAGTTGCTAGCATTACATCCTTCTAACTCGGGACATCCCCAACTATTGTTTATTACATGAGGTGCCATTGTTGGGTCAGGATTTAATCCATCAAGGTCGGTAGGTGCAAGGAACCACTCAAAGCATTCTGTATATGTCGATGGTTTCCCCCATCCTCTATCCATATTTCTACATCCAATCCATGATGCTTTTGGTGCGACACCGATATCGTTGATGCTATCTTGACCAACCATAGTTCCCATAGTATGTGTACCATGTCCATGATCATCGCAAGGCACCTCAGATGAAAATCCGCATGGATTTACAGATGGATCATTAATTGTATCCCCATTGAGCACATTTACTGTATCGATAGCATCGTGCCAATTATAGTTATGATCAAATCCTTCAGGTTCATACCCCCGATATTTATTTACAATAAGACTGTTGTCAAAATCGTACCCAGTATCTTGACCTCCAACAACTACACCCGATCCTTCGAATCCGAGTTGCCATACACTGTCCGCTTTGATTTGTAAAATTCCCCATTCTGCAATTGCTCTGCTTTGATCTTCTTTCGTTTTGGAAATATCAGACACACGTGAGGGTTTATTGTAAACTATCGATTCCACCTCAAAATTGGCTACTATATACTCGGCTTGATCAATCGTCAAATAGGCTTGCAATCCATTAAAAATATGAAATGATTGATACTTTATGGTATTAGTCGATAAGTAAGCTTTAATTGACTCCTGGGACTTTGAAGAATGATTTTTAAGGCTATTAAAGACAAATACTGACTTTCTATTTTTGATCATTCCATTGGTCTTACCATACAGATCTAATTGATCATGCATGACTATGACACAGTCTACTCTATCGTTTTCAATAAATTCTGCTAAGGTACTTTCTGATATTTTCTGTGAATTACCGATAACCACAAAGCACATTATGTATAAAATTATACCAAGTATATTTTTCATATTATTAATCTTTATTATTTCTAAAGGTCGGATATTCTTAGAGATATTCTTGTGAAGGAGGAAGGGAAAGTAAAAAAAAAGAAATTAACTTGACAATTATACAATGAATTTGAACCGATAATACTATTGACGCAACTCTTCAATTTCACTAATGGCTTCCTTTATTATATCGTATTCGTAACCTTTTTGCTGTGCATAAGAAGTCAACTTTTTAAGTCTATCCCATTTATCTTTTGCTCTTAAGTTTGCATTCTTTTTTTCTAGAAGAACTGTAATTGTACTCAAGTAGTCATCATAATCAATTTCATCCATCCCTTTTTTGATGGAATATTCAGAAATTTTTCGAAATTTTAGCCCTTGGCGAATTTTGATTTTCCCCCATCTTTTGATTTTGAATTTTCCACTTACATAAGCTTTGGCAAATCGCTCCTCATTAAGAAAATTATCAACGATTAGTTCCGCCAGGACTTGTTCTAAATCATCGCCATAAACACCATGTTCTATTAATCTAGTACGAATTTCTGAACTACAACGGTCTTGGACCGAGCATATCTTTTGCATGTGGTAAAGAGCGTCTTCTTTTGAGAGTTGAGTTCGTTTTTTGCGATCGTACAAGGGTGTGTTTGTTGTATTTTAAGTTGATTTGGGTTTAGATTGTCATATTATTTTCAGCAATTTCGGGCTAGCACTTGCGTTTCTGCAAAAGCCGGTCGCTAAGAAACTCTATAAATCATATGCATATCCTACAAAGATCTCAAATCCTGGACCAAAAGCACTAAGGTTATCCGAGATACCAAAGTTCCCAAGTCCTCCAATTCTTAATGAACCGAATCTATTTCCAAATTTTGGAAGTACCACTCCTCCTTGAAATGACACTTCATTGGTAGTAGAATACCCTAATCCAGCCCAGAAAGCATCTTGCATTTCATATCTTAGACCTGCCCTGATGTCTATGAGGTCAGGTTTGCTATAATTAACTGTTATACTAGGCTCAATGTATGAATCTTGCTGATACACTCTCGTTCCAATATTAAAGTGTATATGCCTCTCTCTCGCCTGATTGCTGCCATTGATAAGAACATCAGTTGTAAATGCATTTCTAAAAGCGAAACCTGCAAAAAATACATTCTCATCATATTCTTTTGTGTTAGAAAGGTAATATATACCCGCTCCTATCGCAGGATATAATGCCGAAGAACTACTTCCTTGTAGCAATTGATCATCTATATCATTGAATATTTGACCACTTGGATTAAAAACGTACTGTTGAAATCCAGCATTAATTCCAAGTGACAATTGACTATCTTCTCCCAAAATTTCTTTCAGTTTGTATGCATATGTAAGTTGTAATCCTTTTTTACTTACGGGTCCAGTCTGATCAAAATTTATGATCGCTCCTGCTGACATATTCATATCTACAAAAGGATATTGGAAACTTACAAATCCTGTCCTTGGTGCAGATGAGCCAAACCCCAACCACTGTTGTCTAAAGAATAGGCTTGTGTGCATATTTTCGTCCACACCGGTAGCAGCAGGATTCCAATAATGTTTAGCTTCCTCTACAAAAGTACTTTGAGCCAATTGCTGTGCTGATAGCTGAACCACTCCACTTATCAATGTTATTGAAAATATAAAAAGTAATTTTTTCATTGTTTGCATCTTTTATTGTTTGTCTACTTAGTATGACCCTAGGATACTTCAATTGGTTTTATCTCATTATTGTAATATGGCTCTTGTATGTCTCTCCATTGAAATTCAGAACATAATAATAAGTATCCGCAGGTAGTACATCCCCTCCATTTTCACCGTTCCACAGTTCACCGCCAGATTGATATCCTCTCTGTTCAAATACTGGATATCCCCATCTATTATAAATTGTAATCTTATTCTCAGGAAATGACTCTAACCCTGTAAATGTTAGATCATCATTATCTCCATCGCCATTAGGAGTAATAATACTAATCAATTCGAAAAATTCGAGTGGATCATCTAAAATACATATTGTGACTGAGTCTCTGAATACACATCCATTCTCATCAGTAATATCTACAAAATAAACTGTTTCTTCTGTTGGACTTACAGTTGGGTTCGCTGTATTAGCACCAATATCTATAGTTGGGTCATCTACCCATAGATATGACACTCCTCCCATAGCATTTAGATCTACAGTTTTCCCATTTACTGCACAATCATCTTCTCCAGCATCAATGTCATCTCCCGCTGTAAATACATCAATTACTACTATTTCAATGTCCTCGTTCATAGGGCAATCATCCCCTATAATTACTTGATAAGTTGTGGATTCGCTTGGGAAGGCAGTCGCATTTGGACCATCTATATTTAATAATGTTCCGGACTCATCTATCCAAATATAGTTAGTTCCACCTGTAGCGGTCAATTGCACAGGTTCGCCATTACAAACACCGGTTGCAGATTGTCCGATGTCACCATTTATCAATGGAAATAGTGTGGCTTGCACCTCATCTTCCGCTGTACAACCCTCCGAATTTGTCACTGTAACTGAAAATGTTTCGGTGGTCAATTCTGTCACATTACTAAAGACAGTAAGTGATGATTCTTCCGTACCATCAGACCACATATAGGCTTCTTGCATTCCTGCATTAAAGGTAAAGCTTTCATCTGGGCATAATGAGATGTCATCTCCAAGGGCAACTGAAGGTGACGTCGCCTCAGAGACACTAGTGCTCCCCATTGTTGTACATCCTGCTGCGTTGGAAGCTATAACTTCTACCATAGATTCAGAATTAAGTGTTATAGTACTTTCAACTTGGCCCATTAGTTCTTCGCCATTTACAAACCACTGGAAAGATGAACCATCACTATCAACCATTATAATTGCACTTTCTCCATCGCAGATTGCAAAAGATGATGCTAAATCTAAAGTAGGTGCCTCACTTACAATTACTTCTACGACGTCTGAAGCACTGCAGTCAAATTCATTTGTAACCATTAAAGTGTATTCACCTGCGACTGTTACTGATATTACTTGTTGGTCTGAAATAACAGCTCCCTCAAATAGCCACTGGTAAGTATCTGCACCATCAGGTCCACTCAGCATTCCTGTTTCACCTTCACAGATTGTTTCATTATCTGCGAAGTCAACTGAAGGAATAGCATTTTCTGAAATCGTTACTGCTGCTTCCACAGAACAACCACTTGCTCCAGCCACTATAGCTGTATATTCCCCAGCATCCGTCACTACTAAATCAAATCCAATCTCACCCGTTATTTCATTCCCATCTTTGAACCACGTGATATTATCACCATCTGTATCGGCACTAATTGTATAGTTTTCTCCTGCACAAAAAGAAGCATTATTGCCTAAAGAAAGCATAGGTCCTTCTTCGAATGTTACATTTATTTCATCGAATCCGTTGCAGTCATTTGCTGCGAGAATTGTTACTAGGTATGTGCCTGGTTCAGTTACTCTTATTGTATCTTCCATAGAAAAAGGAGCGTTATTGAAAGTCCATATCACATTACCAATACCTTCAACCCCTAGCACGACTTCACTTCCTATGCAACCTATCTTGTCTTCTCCGAGATCAGGCATCGGAGGCATAACCTCATTTACCAATACTGTATCACTTATAGAACAACCAATTTCGTTGTATC
The DNA here is from genome assembly GCA_963975265.1 of uncultured Saprospirales bacterium. Classification (GTDB taxonomy): domain Bacteria; phylum Bacteroidota; class Bacteroidia; order Chitinophagales; family Saprospiraceae; genus CAJXUU01. Next base: position 23,118 of record CAXBGT010000041.1, on the reverse strand, counting down.
CTATTAAGATATACTCACCACCTTCACTTACCTCAGGCATTTCAGATTGATCGCTTATCAATGAGCCATTAAGGTACCACTCAAAAGATACCGCATCAATAAAAGGATTGATTGTAGTCGTACTCCCTACACATACATTTATGTCCTGTCCAGCAAAAATATCTGACAAGGCAAAAAATGTGATATTCACAGTATCTTTTGCATCACACCCCCCTCCCTTATCTACAATAACCGTATACTGACCTGATTCTGAGACTGATATCTGATCAAGTGTTTCAGCTGGCAAAACTATTCCATTTCTTGCCCATGTATATTCTGTCCCATCTAGTCCAGCATTCAGTATGATAGCGGGATCACCATCGCATGACTCCTGATCTTCTCCAAGTTCTACTATTGGTCGAGATACATATTCAATATTAATTGTGTCACTTACACTACAACCTAAAATACCCCCATCCGTTAATGGGTAATTATTTGTTCCAACTACGTGGTATTGTCCAGCATTTGTTATTAATAAAGTACCACTCGTCTCGCCCATTAATTCTACTCCATCTTTGTGCCATTGTAGGTTAGTTGCTGTAGTATTAGCTGGAAGATTAAAGATTTCACCTTCACAGACAGATTTATCGTCTTCTAATGATAAAGTAGGGGTGTCGAAAATCGCAATGTTTACCACTTCAAATTTCGAACAGCCTACCTCATTGATTACTTCGACTAAGTAGTTTCCTGATTCTGTCACTTCATAAGTAGAGACCGTATCATTTTCTAATATTCCTCCATTTTTAAACCACTTGTAGTCAACTCCATCATTCCCTGCATCTAGGATTATCGCCTCGCCATTACAAACAGCCCGATCTCCTCCAAGATCAAAGTCTATTTCACAACAATTTTCAGGTGCAGTAAATAATTCAGGAATAAACATTGCACAACTTTCTAATACACTGAAAGCTGCACTCACTCCTAGTGGAAACCCATCAGATATAAGACCTGTTAAAGTTAAAGTTTGAGGACTTCCTGTAGGTGGTGTTGCTATACCATTAACAACTAGATTCCCTGTAATTGGAGGTGATTCATATGTTATAATTATATCTTGTGAATATGTATTCGAAATAGGATCACAAGCAGTTTGTGCTCCCAATTCTATGCTGTTAATTCTACATGTAAACTCAACTAAAATTTGTTTCTTATTGCTACTTAAGAGCATACAATTTTCTGATTGCACTATAGATAAAAGTGTTCCTGCCCATGAAAAAGGATCAACATTTTCAGGTGGCGTTGGGCCTCCAGATTTATAATTGACAGCATAAATATCATATAACCCTCCTGACAGTGCTGTAAAATCAGAAGTAGGACTCACGGCTTCAATATTTCCATCTTCATCGACAGCAATGTATGTAGATGAAAAGTCAGGATTTGAACTGTCATTTATTTCAACAACATTTCCGGGGCCTGTAATAGTAGGTATGGACACTTGTTGGGGGTGATTATCTGCATTTACATAAAATGTAATTACATATTCTTCACAAGCTTCTAATTGTGCAGAAAGCAAAGAACTAAACGACCAATCGATTGATGTATCATCTGTTGAGGTTGCATTTGAAGTGACAAATGAAGAACAAGGACTGGTCACACTAAAATTACTGGCTGTATGTATATTGAATATCTCGGAACCTTCTCCTGCTCCTAAATCAATAAAGAAATTATATGTCCCTGATTCATCAACAGTAAACTTTTTCATGATACCTCTATTTACAGCACCTGTTTGCTTACAAGCCGTTTGTGCTTCATTCCAATACGTAAGGCTATAGAGATCAGAAGTTGGTGTTATTGTTCCTGAGATGCTTGTGACAATTTCCCCATCAAACTGACTCAGATCTAAATCAAGTGCAGGTTCTCCTTGGTCAAATACTTCATATTCTGTGTCACACACAGCGCTAGACTCTGCCATGCAGTTTGAAGTAATGATAATATCTTCATTCGTAATATCAAAGAATGAATAACACGCATTATCATCACATGCTAACATCAGTCGAGCTTCTGTTGTACTAGGAAATTCCTCGGACAATGAAAAACTAGTACTTTCCGAAGCGTAATCTAGGTCTGTAGCTACTATAAACGGATATGTCTGTCCTCCATCAATTGAAAGGAGCAGTTTAGCTTTATCGCATAGATCATCCGTGCCATTTGTTTGCCAAGTAATCATCCTAGATTCTCCTGCCGTAATTGTAGTTATACTGAGCAGATTTAGTGGCCCTTCACTTTGCACTTGTACTTCTAACTCTTCAGTAGCCATCCCACCGCCTTCACTGTGTTGATCTCTTACTGTTAATTGAAACAGGAGGTCTCTTTCTCTATTTGCCAATACTTGAAAAGGATCACTACTTGCCCCTTCTGCTAAGGTAGAAAGTGTTGGAAAGTATCTTATAGATTCACTTGAGGGTGGAAAACTTCTGAAAAGTGGTGCTGTAGCAGAAGTTGCAGCCACTGGACCTATTTGCCCTAATGTAGGAGTACCTGAACCATCTTCATTGTACTGTTCCCAGCAATAAAGGAGGTTGTCGTCATCTTCATCTTCTGCTTTTCCCTTTAAGAAAAAGGGAGTATTCTTAGGTATCTGGATTATGCCCCCACATTCATTAGGAGTTACAGAAGGAGGTGTATTATTTAGTGGAATCGCCGTTGCGCATTCGAAAGCCTCTTCATTGATAAAACTTATCATTTGAAAAAGACTATGCACATGAAAATAATTGTCAGCTACTCCTCCAGAAGGAAGGTTTTGATCAGGATCACATAGTCCTTGATATGACATGATTGTTGTTCCACTTCCTATTTCATATGCGGATGTAGTACTGGCTGCATCCGTACATGTAGTGCTATTATCAAAACCTCCATCTCCATTAAAAGTGTGGGTCGCCCCAAACATATGAGCGAATTCATGCGATGCTAATGAAATAAATCCATTACCATCTGTATTAGAACTACCACTCCAGCCTTTTGCTTTTATAAGTCCTCCACTCTGCTCTGTATCTCTACAAACAGCTTTTAATCGAGCTACACCTCCTGAGCCCCATCCATCATCAGCAGTTGACCTATGAAATGCATGACCTATATCATAATTCCCTCCTGGGAAAGCCACTTTCACTCCTTTTGAAGCTTCATCAGTTCTTCCTACATCATCGACTGGCTCAAACGGATCAGTATCTTTATCCCTGAAAACCTCAATGTCTATAGGGAAAAATCTAACCGCTAATTCTTTTTCAAATATTGCATTGATTCCCAGCATAGCAGCAGCCATTTTATCCAAGACAATACCATCACTGTTTCCATTTATTACGTAATATTCCCCTGTGCAAACCAATGCTAGATTGAATTCTCTTCGGAATTCTCCATTGTTGAAATTTTCTATTCTTGCATCCGAAACCCCAAATTCTTTGATGTAATTTTCTAACTCAAAATCTAAACTATTATGTGCACACTTATCAGAACCATTGATCTGTTGATCTTTCCCAGTTTCTATTGTATATCGACCACTTTCATTTGGGTATAGTGTAACCATTCCTTGATTGGAATGAATACTTGACCAAATTCCATTATCAGTTACCATAACATTACCAGCAACTAGTGGGTTTTGTATGGAAACTATTTTATAAGTCTTCACATCTGGCCTTTTCAACAAATAAGCATCAGACAACATCTGACGATATTCTACTTCGAAAATTGAATGCCCGGCAATGGAAAAAGGTAATTCCACGATATTACCATTTGATAATTTATCAGCAAATGAAACTTCGTCTATTGTTAGTTGCTTGATATGATCTGCTTCTACACCTTGGTTGGCAATTTCTTGCCCATACATATTTGCAGAAATAAATAAAATCATCAAGAGCAAACACCTTTTATGAAACCAAGATGTATTCTTTATGTGTATCATTCTTCTTATTTTTTAATTAGGGTAAATGGTTTCTACATCAAAATGATGTTAGGACGTTAAATTAATAAATATAATTTATCTCATAATTTATATTTATCAATGTTTTGAATTGACCTACTGTCAATTTATGCATTACCATCCTAAAATAACTTACTGCAACAAGGACCAATCTCATTAACTACCTGACATTCAATTACTGATAGTTCAATACTTAAGGACAAGGTAATAATAATCGTGACTTATAATTTATTGCGAAGCTAATATAAAACAAATGACAGCAATGAGATAATATATGGCGATCATTGGTAGAAAAGTAAGTTCTTATTGTAGTGCATAAGAAGAATAAATGATTGGTACAGGCTTTATTAATTAATAAATATTTATGAAACCGAACAATAGACAGTTCTAAAAAGTATAAAAATTGTACTTTCTAAATAACCATGGAAAGAGACAAAGAAAAAACACCCTTTCAATCTTGGGCGGTTGATTTAATTATTGACCGTCCTTTTTATTTTCCAGAACAATTGAATTTGAGTCTCTCAAATTAGAGTGCAGATTCAGCAAGTATCGTCTTTCGGAGTGTAATCAGCAAATAAATCTTATTGAAAAGAAAGAGTCCAAGGCATTTCTTGTCGCTTCTATCCGACATGATTGCATGATTGATCAAGAGTATCTACAGGAGTGAAGAAAAGCATATGGATCACTGATACATACATTGTAATAGATCATTTTGCTGCTATAGAAGTCAGTTGCATGATTGAAAGGCAAAAATTGATCTTAATTACACCCTATAGGAGGTTACATTAATTTGTAGCTGCCTTTTTTATTATTGCTCTACAGCGATAAAGATAGAATCGTTCAATAAAAGAAAGTCACCTTTATCATGAATAGCAACTACTTTCCCTGTAAAGGGCATCCAAAGATTAACATCCAAATCCCCTACTTGTATTCTACAAGCAAGTTTTCCTTCTTTTACTGTCTTAGATTTTGTTACCCCTTTATGAATTATTGGTTCCCCTATTTCACTATTTGGAATCAAGTTAGTAGATAGTCTAATGATTGTTTCGTCTTCATGCTCTGAAGGTTCTGAAGGCTCTGAATAAATTTCAGGATTTGATTCTCTAGTATTCTTATAGTTTAAGTAATTGGTAAGTACTAGTTGTTTGCTCTGTAGCCTTTCAGTTTTCTCAGCCGTGCTTGACTTTGAAATTAACGTAAAAATTAACCCTATAAGTGGTGAAAGCAATAAGCTAATAAAGAGTGATCCCAAAAAACCTATATTCCTATCACTTCCAATTAATCCAACTAAAAAACTTAAACATATCCATAATAATATCATAATTGATTTTGATTAACTGTAATTGTGTAAAGTATGTAATCCTATAGCTGCATTAGCATCTTATAAACCCAAGGTACAACAAAACACCACACTAAAACGTCACCTTGTCCGTCACCTCTACCTATTCAAAATTAAAAAATCCCTGCATATCAATGACATACAGGGATTAAATGAGGTCGCGGACGGACTCGAACCGCCGTACGAGGTTTTGCAGACCTCTGCCTAGCCACTCGGCCACGCGACCATTTGTAATAAACAATCGTGGCTATAATGATTGTTTATTTTTAAATGCGATTGCAAATATAGAATATTTTTTAATACAGCATCAAAAATATTGATTTCTCTTTGCACTTTATGAAACTAAACAAGACAAATATTGTTCCAATTTAGGTAGGCAATTTTCAAAAAAAACAAACAAATAAAGGTAAACCATTGAATGTCTAGTATTTAATAGCAAACAATGTATTATCTTTGCGCAAAATTTAAAAAAATACATAATGATGGATACGCAGACAAAAACCAATTACAAGGTAAAAGATATCAGCCTTGCAGCTTGGGGTAGAAAAGAAATGGAACTTGCAGAAGCAGAAATGCCAGGTCTAATGTCCCTTAGAGAAGAGTTCGGTGCTTCACAACCTCTTAAAGGAGCAAGAATCGCAGGATGCCTTCACATGACTATACAAACAGCTGTATTGATTGAGACATTGACTGCATTAGGAGCTGAGGTAACTTGGTCTTCTTGTAATATTTTCTCTACACAAGATCAAGCGGCGGCGGCTATTGCAGTAACTGGAGTGCCAGTATTCGCTTGGAAAGGTCTGAATGAAGAAGAATTTGATTGGTGTATTGAGCAAACGCTTCATGCATTCGAAGGAGGAAAGCCTCTAAACATGATCTTGGATGATGGTGGTGATTTGACTAATATGGTACTTGATAGATTCCCTGAGTTAGTGAAAGATATCAGAGGGATTTCTGAAGAAACTACAACTGGTGTACACAGATTATATGATAGAGTAAAAAAAGGAACACTTCCAGTTCCTGCTATCAATATCAATGACTCAGTAACGAAGTCAAAATTTGATAACAAATACGGATGTAAAGAATCATTAGTAGATGCTATCAGAAGAGCTACTGACATCATGATTGCTGGTAAAGTAGCTGTAGTAGCTGGTTACGGTGATGTTGGTAAAGGTAGTGCAGCATCTCTTAGAGGAGCTGGTGCGAGAGTAATCGTAACTGAGATCGATCCAATTTGTGCGCTACAAGCGGCAATGGACGGATTCGCAGTAAAGAAAATGTCTACAGCTTTAAAAGAAGCTAACATCGTAGTTACCGCTACAGGAAACAAAGACATCATCACTCCTGAATACTTCAAGCAGATGGGTGATAAGACTATCGTTTGTAACATAGGACACTTCGATAATGAGATAGATGTAACTTGGTTAAATGAGAAACACGGTGATTCTAAGGTAGAAATCAAGCCACAAGTAGATAAGTATACTATCGACGGTAAGGATATCATCTTATTGGCAGAAGGTAGATTAGTAAATCTTGGTTGTGCAACAGGCCACCCATCATTCGTAATGTCAAACAGTTTCACGAATCAAACACTTGCACAATTAGAGCTTTGGGAAAAGAGTGACAAATACGAAAACGATGTATACATGTTGCCTAAGCACTTGGATGAGAAAGTAGCAAGACTACATTTAGCTAAAATTGGAGTAGAGTTAGAGGAACTTTCGAAGGATCAAGCTGATTACATCGGTGTGACTCCAGAAGGACCATACAAACCAGAATACTACAGATACTAAGATTCGCTCTTAGAATTAGAAATTAAACTGAAGGGCGAGATACTATTTCTCGCTCTTCTTTTTTGCCCTTTATCGAATTGTAAAATTACAAAAATGAAAAAAGCGGAATCATACATAGTATTAGAGCATGAATTAGATACGTATCGAAAAATCATGACTCAGGCGGCTAACGTTATATTGGATCAAGATGTATCGAAATATCCAATTATGGTAGCACATCAGCAAGAATTAGAGTTGGGGATGCCTATATTCAACAGAGAAGAAAATAAAGGATCAAAATGGTCTATTCACGCGTCTTCATTAGAAGAATTTGTTTCTAAACAAATTGTATATCCTGATAAGGTTGAGGAGTTCAAGTCAAATTATAAGTCAATCGACTCCAGTGTTTGTGTATTTGTATTGAGTGAATTGGGAGCGGAGTTTATATTTCTACCTATCAAGAAATAGAACTTCTTAAACAGATCGACCTCCAACTACCAGACCTTTCGATATCAGATAAAAAGTAAAAGGGGAGATGAAACTTGCGTTTCATCTCCCCTTATTTATATTAATTTATTAACTAAAGATACCATATTAGTATTTCACATCAAATAAGTAATTGTCTGTGTTATCAGTAGCTCTTACATTTACTTCTTTAGCAGTTATTAGCCAGTATTGACTACCTTTCTGTACAATAAAAGTATCACCAACTTCCATTACACTACTTGATTTTGTACCGTCAATTACTTCTCCAGTATTTGCATTATAAAGTCCTGCTAGATCTTCTTTAACTTCAACTCCATCAAAAGTATACCCTTCAGGTACTCCCTCCTGACCTGCAACAACATATTTCATAGTGGTGCCATTTACTGGGCTAATGGTCTGTCTCCAGTTGATAGCGATAGCAAGATCAGTATCTATACCATTGTCTCTAATTTCAGCTGCAGTAGATCCTGAAGTTGTGCTCATTCCTGTATCAAGATCAAGTCCTCCTGTAGCACCTGGCCCCGCTGCATTTAATAGTACATCTTCTCTTGATTCAATCGGAGTACCAGCGACAGTAGTAGTAACCACATAAGATGCTGTATCTCTACTTCCAAATTCGTCTTCTAAGATGAAGTCGTAAACTGATACACCAACTTCCATTGGCAAATCAACTAAAAACTCTCCTTCTGTAAAACCGTCAACATCTGTCCCAGTTAATTGGAAAGGGTTACCCATAGTCATCATGCTTAATCCATTCCAATTAAAATCTGCTACGTCTACTTTCACACTATTTCTTCTTACTTCTAGTGTTGACAATAAACCTGATCCTTTTTCTCCGTTCACTTTAAATGATACATTCTGTGTTCCTTCAGCATAAGTTGGTGATTGATTCCCCAATCCTGTTAATGTAGGAGGAGTAGAAGCAGTAGCTACTGTAACCGTGACACTTTTCCTTAACGCAGTTGCAGAATTATCTCGCACTTCCACTTCAAAATTAGATGATGTTCCAGCTGTTGCTTGTGCTATAATAGATACAGACCACGTTAGGCTTTGTCTATCATCTCCTGCTAACAATGCAGGGTTTGCAGATGAAGTCACTCCATTATATTTTAGTCTTGCTTCAGGTACTCTAATACCATCCTCAAATACGTATACACCATTCATCTCATTTGTTCCTTTAGAAGCTGAGATCTCTACTGTAAATTCTTCAGTTGGTGCTAAAGTTAGATTAGCCTCAGATAGGAGTGTTATAGATGGTGCAGTATCAGTAGAACCTCCCGGCTCATCCTCACAGCTTGTCATAAATAATGCTGCTACAAATAGAAGCATCAAAGTTGGAAAATTCAATGTTTTTTCATCGTTGTTTGTAATTTTTAAAAGTTGTGAAATTTAATAAATCATACTACTGGGATAAGTACTATTTCTATTGTGACGTTTGTAATTAGTATTTGTTATAGTTGCAAGCCATAACTTGTTGACCATTAATCTATCTACAGCACCGATCACATTCACCAATAGGTGCATAAACGTAATCTTACTGATAATTAGCTAACGCTTTAATCAGTCAATATGTTTGGTTTGAAATATTAATATCCTCGTTTATCGTTATTTTCTATGTAATTAATAAATGATCTATTGACTACACGAGTACCTCCTACAGTAGGATAGTTTCCAGTAAAATACCAATCTCCGGTATTATTTGGGCAAGCTATATGAAGATTCTCAACAGTTTGATATATTACTTTCACTTCACAGTTCAATCCTTTCGGAGTTACATCCTCACCAATTTTATCGGATATCTGCTCGTAAGTAAATTCTTCATATAACGCCTGCACTTGGTTAATCATTTCATCAACTGGCTTTTCTTCTTCAGCAACACATCTATCATATGTTTCTTTTAATAGATGTTCTTTGCCATTTTCCATCAGCAATGCTACCAATGCCTTAAAGGCAGCAAATTCTCTCATCTTACTCATATCAATACCATAACAATCCGGGTACCTGATCTGAGGTGCTGAGGAGACTATAATTATTTTTTTAGGTTTTAATCTTGACAAACTAAAGATGATACTATCTCTTAAGGTAGTACCTCTTACTATACTATCATCGATCAATACAACTGTATCGACATTATTCTGGACTATTCCATATGTGACATCATAAACATGGGCTACCAACTCTCCTCTCACTATATCATCGGCTATGAAAGTTCTTAATTTAGCATCTTTGACCGTCAGTTTTTCTATTCTTGGAGTGATGCTGAGTATTTTGTCTAGCTCCTCGTCTTTATAGTCATTGCCTAGTTCCTTGATAAGGCGTTTCCGGATTGAGTTCGTATGTTTTTCTAATCCTTGTACCAATCCAAAAAATGAAACCTCCGCAGTATTCGGTATAAATGAAAAAATAGTATGATCGAAATCTTCTTTAATTTCTTTGATGATATCAGGCACTAATAATTCACCTAATTTTTTTCGTTCTAAGTAGATATCTCTATCGGTACCTCTTGAGAAATATATTCGTTCAAATGAGCAAGCCTTTCTTTCTAATTGTTCTTTAACAAGAACTTCTTCTACATGACCATTCTTCTTTATGATCAAGGCATGTCCACGTTGCAGTTCTTTGACTTCGTTGATGCTTACATCAATGCAAGTCTGGATCGCAGGACGCTCCGAAGCCACTACTACTATCTCATCATCTTTATAATAAAATGCGGGTCTGATACCAGAAGGATCTCGAAAAACAAATGCATCTCCATGACCAATGAGGCCTGCCATTACATATCCGCCGTCAAACTTTCGACTAGCTCTCTGTAACAATCTGGTGAGGTCTAGGTTCTCCGCTATCAATTGGTTGATTTGCTGATTAGAATATCCATCAGGTTTAAACCAATTAAAAAGACGCTGAACTTCATCATCCAAGAAATGACCTATTTTTTCAAGAACTGTGACTGTATCAGATTTTTCTTTAGGATACTGACCAAAATCTACTAACTCTTGGAATAATTCTTCAACATTTGTAAGGTTAAAGTTTCCCGCTATAACTAGATTCCTAGAAATGTAATTATTCTGTCTTAGAAATGGATGAACTGTTTCTATCGTATTCGAGCCATGAGTACCATATCTTAAATGACCCAGAAGCAACTCTCCCATGTAAGGCTTATTTATCTTTAGCCAAGCCGGATCATTCCTTTGCGCATCGGTCAAGTCGTTGAAGTGACTAAAAACACCTTCGAACAAGTGTTTAATATACTGTGGACTATTACTTCGCTTTCGGCTGATGTATCTACTACCCGGAGGCATATCCAGCTTTATAGTCGCTATACCAGCACCATCTTGTCCTCTATTTCTTTGCTTTTGAAGGAGGAGTTGCATCTTGTTGAGACCATACAGAGCAGTCCCGTATTTTTTGTGGTAATATTCTAACGGTTTTAGTAGTCTGATTACTGCTAAACCACATTCGTGGTGGATTTCATCACTCATGGAGTATGTTCCTATTTGGTTAGTACTTACAATCGATAAATTTTTCAAATCCTTTATAAACTGACTGAAATATCTATCTCATTAAAACGAAGAAGCAAATGTAGTCATTTTATTGAGTATATGATGTTATAAGGAAGTTGCTGTGAGGAAATTAACATTGCACTTTTTAAATTTTATTTCTCTATTGTTATATACTTCTTGAATTTATTGAGAAAAATAAAATCAGTACATCCTCATAATAATGTTCTGTTCTTTAATCAATGTCTACTTTGCCAGACCGGCCTACTTATTCCAGCAAAAAAAGTAGCAAAAATGCTCTAGGAGTAACGCATGTTTTCTGCGAAACGGGTGTTCTCTGTGAAACGGGTGTTTTCTGCCATAGCCATCACTCATACCATCGCTTACCTGCAATCTAAATGTAATTTTGCTCCGCAAAAGCTCCACAAACCGCTGCTATGTTTCATTGCACGCTTATTCTACCTTCCTGTTTAGTTTTGTAAAGAAACTTGCTTATTAGAACAAAGACTCATAGTACATAACATTGTCAAACGGTAGATGCGATTGCAGTGACTCCCGTTGCTGGTTTTCTGCCATAGCCGATCAATAGCTGTCACTTTTAGATTCCAATTTTTAGAACCGGTTATCGTAATTGTATAGTTTGTATCTACACACCTAGGTGCATTTCATGATATCTGGATTGAAAATATAGCCTTCACCCTAAAATAAACAATGAAGGTTACAAATGGTACTTGGTGCTAGGTTTTGGGAATAAAGGATAAGGTTTGACATAATAACAAGAAACCCAAAACCACTATAAACCTATCTCACTTTTTTGATTCTACTTTCGCATTGATTATTTGTAAAAACAATTCATAAATAGGATTCTAAACCCTACTAAAAGATGATTAAAATCAATCTGTGAAGACATAATAATAGAAGATTCGCTTTTGATGTTACTCAAGCTTAAAAATGTTTGTATTTTAGCATTTGGTATTGGAAATAAATATACCAATCATTGTCAAAGACATACAATCAAATATATGCAATCTAGGATAATAATAATACTTCTTTTTTCACTTATGTCATTCATTGGTTTTGGTCAAGTAGATCAGCATCACCGTACTTACGAATCGTCTTTAAATGATACGATCTTTAACCATATGGAAAGCACAACTTCTACAGGTGAGGTGATATCCATTGGGTTTCGACAGTTTGAAACTGATAAACAGACTGTCGTATTAGCAACTCTAGATGCAAAAGGAAATGTCAAATGGCAGAAAGAGATTGACTTCGGTAGAGATACTACAGTTTTACTAAGTCAGGCTAAGATTGATTTGAATAGTACACAGGATAGTATTTTATTTACTTGCCTAGCAGCTATAAATGGAGACCTTAAAGCAATATTTGGTCGATGTGATAAAGCTGGAGAAAACTGTGTAGTTAAAACTATAGAAGGAATTGAAGAAACTAGTAGTTACCCAAATGTCGCGGCATTCATCGATTCTACTGAGATTTTGTATAAGTCTGGCGTTAGGCCAACAATATCTAGAATTGGGCATGGTGATGAGCTGCTTTGGTCTAGAACATACAACTTTAATAATAATTTGGGCGTTGCCGTCCAATCACAAGTTATTGATATTGTAGGAACGGTAGACAGTACGATTGTATTAGCAGATGATGGTGGTACTGGGAGCTTCTTTATGGCAGAGTTAGATAGCAACGGAGTACAATTATGGGCAGAGAACTATACCTTTCTTGAATTCGGCATGATAGATCCGCGTCCTCGACAAGTTATCAAACTGGACAATATGACTACTGCTGTTGTTGGGAAATATGGTATTGATAATTCAGATGAAAAGGGTTTTGTAATGGTAGTAGATACTTTTGGCGAGCCACTTTTTACAAAGCAAGTATTCGTTGATGGCATACCGACTGATATGAAAAACATATTACAAGCTGAAGATGGTACTTTGTGGATGTCTGGTGTTTATATGGTTAATGATTCTTCATATTATTTTACTACGAACATGACTACAAATGGAGTAGTAAATTGGACGACAATATATCCAGGAGTAGTAATTGGCAATGAAGATATCACAAATGATTTCACTTCTCTTCGTCCTGTTGAGATTGGTGGAGCATTCTTGGCAGGTCATGCACAAGATGATGCAGGACTTAGGATTTTTAATGTAATGAAACACAATGAATTAGGAAAAACACCTTGTTCAGATACGATTTCGGTATCTTTCATGGATATATCTGTTGATACTGATACGCTAGTGACCGATGTTGAGAATGGAGGACTATTTTTTAATACTATTGAAGTAGAAGTAGCAGGAACAAATATACTATCACCTCCTACTTTAAGCATAGTAGATGCTTACCAATTTTGTCCAAATGAACCTATCGATACAGTTTTAGTAGCGATTGTTGGTAACGTATCAGAGATAACATATCAATGGGGTGATGAAAATGGCGTTCTTCCAGAATTCGATGATTCATTAAGAATAATAAAAGAAGGCCAATATTCTGTTACTGTTACTATTGGCGAAGATGTGTGCTATCAGATGTGTGATACTATCGAGGTGACTAGGACTAATTTACCGATGCCAGTGATTGGCCTAGCTGATTTAACAACATGTTCTAATGGAGCAGTAGATTTTGAAAATTTGCTTAATGTAAGTGTTGATCAGGGACAGGCACCATTTGAATATTTATGGAGTACAAACGAAACTACAGATCTGATTAGTGTAACTATTGCTGGTACATATTTTGTAACTGTAACTGATCAGTGTGGAGATATGGCTAGTGTAAATATTGAAACTATATTTCCAATTTTCGATCCTCAAATATCGATAGAACAACTAGACGATACATTCTGTATTAGTAATGCTGTAGTCTTATCCGCAATTTATAGTGGAGGTGGAAACGGTGCTGTATTCGAATGGAAAGATAATAGCGGAACTATAATTGAGCCTTTTGTGTCAGGTGGATTTAATAGCGAAATATTAGCGACTTCTGAAGAAGAATATACAGTTACTGTTGTAGATGAATGTGGTAATTTCTCAACAAATTCATTTGATGTTAATTTCCCAGACAGAGAAGATGTATGTGCTAATGAATTTTCTTTCCCTAAAGTGTTTTTCCCAAGAGGAACTGAGGATACTGAAATGACTTTTGGTCCTATCCCTAGTACAGGACAAGATCCAATGGAAAGTGATACATTAAATGTATTAAACCGAATCTCAAATATAGAATTCAAAGTTTTCAACAGATGGGGAGAAGAAGTTTATGCAGTTGATAGCGAAGATAATTCGGCATTTCTTATGCCTTGGGATGGAAGCCATAAAGGAGATCCTGCACCAAGTGAAGTATATATCTACTACTTCTCTTATATTTTAGATAAAGATATAAATCCAGAAGCACCAACGCTTATCAAAAAAGGTGATGTAACGCTTGTCAGATAAGAATATCTATGCATGATATAATAATTATTGGTGGAGGCCCAACAGGGATCAACTGTGCCATAGAAGCTCAAAAGGCTGGATTTGACTATGTAATACTTGAGAAGGGGGTATTGGTTAATTCTATCTTTAACTTCCCGGCAAACATGACATTTTTTTCTACTAGTCTTAAGCTTGAGATTGGTGACACCCCGTTTATTTCTCATTCTGATAAACCTACTCGACGAGAAGCACTTGAATATTATAGAAGACTATTGGAAAAATTTGATCTCAATATCAAATTTGGTGCTGAGGTTATGGGGATGTCGAAATCAGATGGTCATTATATAGTTGATGCTGGTGAAAAAACATATGAATCGAAATATGTTATTATAGCAACAGGCTTCTACGATCATCCAAACATGATGGATGTTCCTGGAGAAGATTTACCAAAAGTTAAGCATTACTATGATGAAGTGCATCACTATATCCGTAAAAAAGTACTGGTAGTAGGTGGTGCAAATTCCGCTTGTGATGTTGCCCTAGAATGTTGGCAAAAAGGGGCAGATGTGACCATGGCAGTCAGAGGAGAATCTCTCTATAAGAATGTGAAATATTGGATCCTTCCCAATATCGAAAATCGGATAAAAGAAGAGTCTATAAAAGCATACTTCAATACTACGATAAAAGAAATCAAACCTAAATCCGTTATTCTTAAGACTCCAGAAGGAGAAATTGAAATAGAAAACGACTTCGTTTTGGCCATGACAGGGTATTCTCCTAATTATACCCTCCTTTCCAACCTAGGCATAGAAATAAAAGAAGATAAACTTAAAACTCCCGTCTTTGATGAACATTCTCTTGAGACTAATCTTCCTGGGGTATTTATGGCTGGGGTAGTCGGTGGTGGACTTAAGACAAATAGATATTTTATAGAGAATACGCGACATCATGCTCAGCAGATTACAAGAGAGATAGAATTGCGAGAGAGTATTGCTTGATACCGTAATGTCTGACATCTTATAGAGTGTCTGACATTTTTTTCTTGTTTGCACGATATTGATCTTATCGCTCTAACCGAT
Organism: uncultured Saprospirales bacterium; assembly: GCA_963975265.1. Lineage (GTDB taxonomy): Bacteria > Bacteroidota > Bacteroidia > Chitinophagales > Saprospiraceae > CAJXUU01. The sequence goes on along the minus strand of CAXBGT010000041.1, from coordinate 7,568 downwards.
GTGATCAATCTTCATTAAAATATCGATGGCTGACGAAGTTATCCGGATGGCTTACGAATTTATAAGTGCCAGACACCTTGTAGGTGTGCAGACAGTATTGTGCAATTAGCTCATTCAAGAGATAAAAAGATACTTCCACATTATTTTCGTAAATTTTTTAATCACCCTATTGCACTTTTGATTTATTCTTCATATATTTGATTAAACAATAGATTATATTTCTATTTGTTATTTTTTCAACATAAAATTATTAATCATGGATCCGCCATACTTTACCCGCTGGAGCGTCATCAATGGTTCTTCAGCGTTTAGACCCAAAAAAACTGGATGTGACAATTACTCACTTCATACCAAAGCACCTTTAATAGTCTGTTGACTAGAGGTAATATAATCAAAAATAAAAGTGAGCAATTCTCTCTTACGAGTTAATGTGATCGCATCTTAAAGAAATAGCCAATCAGCTTGCTGGTTGGCTTTTTTATTAGATTTGAGATGAATTTGGGTTTTGAAACATTATTATAATTCCTTACATTGCTATGTGCTGTACTCATAATTTCACTCCTTCAGAGCTTAAAATTCGTAATTATAATAAACGATGGGTTGAAACCCATCGCTATAGGAATGACGCCCATTCAGGGCTTGCTGATCTTTGATCTTATGTTATAGTTTTTATTTGTTTAAAAGGAGAGGCTAACCATCTGAAGTTGTGTGATCATTTTTTTCAAAACTGGATGGCTGGCGAACTATTAAGTGTCAGACACCTGATAGGTGTGCAGACACTTTAGTCAAGAACATTAAGCAGCACCTAAATCCGAGACTTAATGTGGAGTACAAAATAAGATAAACCTTATTCTTTCTTTCTATCATTCCATTCCTCAGTTTCAAATAATGGTAGTCTAACACCTCTCATTTTTTGCCACCATGAGTAAGTAGGAATTTCTACTTTCGTAGTGGGCCTTTTTGATTCATTATTTGCTTTATCGTTTTAGCTTTTTCCTCAGGAGTAATTTTCCTTTTCTCCTTTTTACATTCGTAGAAAAGTCCAGCCATACATATTAAGGTTATTATTTTTATTTGATTATTCATTCCGCTTTTGAATTTTACCCTCTTCTTTATTATTTATTTCCAAAATCCACCCTTGATTTTTCATCAAGTGTGCATCTACAAAATTTTTAATGCTCTTTACTGCACCTGGTTTAAAGGCATTATCAGGGATGATGATATTGGATAGAATCAATGGGTAAAACTCTAACCTGAATCTGAGAGGATACTCCGCCTTGTTTGCATTTGGGTCTATCCTTATCGAATTGAATCATCAACGGGTATAAAGTCACTTCTATATTGAAACAACGATGCAAAGTTATCAAGTCTAATGTAAACTAAATATTTCTATGCAAAAGTTCATAAAAATTAAAAAAGCCCTTCTACAATCAATTGCAGAAGGGCTATATTAGTTTTCATCTCAATAAAGAGATTTACTTATCTCACTATTATCATTTTCTTAGTATCTGTGAAATCATTACTCTCCAATGTATAATACAATACACCAGTAATTCCGAATTCCTCAGCATCGAGTGGAATAGAGTTGTATCCTTTCACACCTTCTGTATTTATTACTTTCAATACTTTCCCTGCAACATCAGTCACTGTAAAAGTAACTTCACCAGCTTCCGCTAATTCGAATCCGATCATCGTTTTAACTTTGAATGGGTTCGGCTCATTTTGGTACAATGCGTTAGTAGATACTGTTTCTGCATCTCGTTTAGCGGTTAGTATAATACCTTTCACATTAAGTGCATTTGATATATATGCTTCACTTGAAGTCACCAGGCTTGTCATGTGTATCATTTCACTAATGTATCCAGATCTCTCAGCATTAAATGTCATAGTGAATAATGCACTATTCTCTACCACATCAATTGGTATGACATCTCCATAAGAAACGGTAATAACTGAATTTGACAATACACCTACATTACTTTCTGTCATAGGCACATCATCTGCTTCCATATCTTCGAATGACATTCCATCTGACTCAATAGTGAATTGATATCCATATAATTCAGCTTTTTCGTTGCCATGAATTGTTAATTCAACGACCTCGCCTTCCTCAACAATTCTGTCATTGTAGTACATTTCAAATGGTGCACCTCTAACTTCGCTTTCGCCTATTCCTGTAAGGTTCATTGAGGCATTTCCACTTACATCTCCAATTTTTACAGATACAAAATCATTGTTCATCATTTCATCTGCTGTAGTTTCCAACTCAATAGATTCAATTAATGGCCAAGGATCAAGAATGTTTGTGAATGTTTGATCTTGATCGATAAATCTCCAACTACCATTATTCGGCAATTCTAAGATCACTCCTAAGATTAACTTTCTCAACTCTACTAGATCACTTGCTTTTAATTTTTCATCGCTATTTATATCTCCCGCTACCATTTTATAAGGAGAATCAAATTCAGCCAATCCTAAGATATGCCTTTGTATCATTACTAGATCTAAAGTACTTACTCCATTGGTATACTCATTATTCTTTTGGGCAGAGATCTCATAGGTATTCGACATCGGAGCTCCTAAGAAGGTATACAAACCTTCCTCATCAGAATATCCAGTTCTAGGGTATTCTGGTAGTATCGCATTAAGAATAATATCAGCATCTTCAAGACCTTCTCCTTCTACGTTTGCTAATCTCCCAGCGATAGTAGCTCCTTCTCCACATGCATTTCCATTGTCTAAGATTGATAAATACACTTCACAGAAATCACTATTACCTTTCTCATCCCATACGTACATCATAACAGCTACTGGACTATTCTCAACATCATCGCACGTAAAAGTTCTACTTGATGACATTCTGCTTTCGTCATAACTGTTATCATTTCCAGGTGCTACATCGCTAAATGTATATCTCAGGTTTTCATCTGCCGTACAATTATCAAATGAACCTAGATTGAAGTCAACAGCCCAAATGTCTAATGTACCATTACTAGCCATTACAGCTGAACTAACATTAATACAATAAGGTGTTGGTGTTTTCTTATCTACAACCATAAAGTTACTGCTACAAGAAGTCACATTTTGACATCCATCAGTTACCGTCCAACTTACTTTATGATTACTCATGCTACCTTCAATATCTGGTAATGGAATACTTACTTGTTCTCCATTTGCTGTTGGCGCCACGAATTTATCTGGAATCCCATTATTGTTAGAATCGTTGAAGTTATTATCAAATGGTGGTAAGAAACTACTAAATTCATAGTCATTAGTACCATCTCCCCATAGATCGATAAATACTTGCCATTTCAACCATCCTGTAGGACAATTCTCACTACCTGGATCTGTTGCTACATTTACTAATGTGATCATACCCTCACACTTATTTCCATCATTATCACTATCATCATGATCATTTACTGCATACATCTGATCTTCACAATTTTCGATTGCTGGTAATGTGTTATCCGTTACTTTCACGACTTGTGTATGTTCCCAAATTCCTATTGGATTTGCATCATTTGGATCGTAAGTACACCAATTGATTATAGTAAAATGATTTACAAGCTTATAACAAGCTCCATCCTCAAATAAGAAAGTATCCGTTTCCATAGCATATCCTATTTGATCACAAGGGCTTCCTGACCAAGTTGGTTCACCTATTGCAATGTCATCTGGACATCCATCTGCATTAAAGTCTCCAACTTGAGAAAAGCTTACAGTGACAGGAGTACTTTCAATTCCCTCAGTAGTTATGGTTTGATCACAGAAAATATCAGTCCTACCTACTATAGACCATCTTCTTCTTACAAATCCTTCATTACATGTAGATAAATTTTCGATAATATCATTGTATTCTACTACCACAGTACCGCAAGAACCAAAGCCTATCGCTTCTCCTGCAACTGATAGATCATCTCTATCCATATCGCAAGTTATCGTTACATCTGCTGGACAAGTAATTTGTGGTGCAAGCTTATCTTCTACTTTCACGAATGACCATGCTTCATTGAAGTTATCTCCATCATTTCCATAAATACCATCTCCATTACCATCATCCCATACTCGCATCCACACTTTAACGTATCCTGGATCTAACTCACCATCGTCGTTTATGTCCACTTCTGCATTGTAAATATCATCACAACAGAATTTCACATAGGCTCCTTCATCTGGATCATAATTTGGACTGTTTGAATTAGATGACCCATCATTCGAATGACCGTCAGCATTATATGTAATGTTACCATTGAAATTACATTGATCGGTATCTCTTCTGATTTCTATTTTTACATTTCCACAATTGTCATGGCTTCCGTTATCTACACTTCCTGCAAATAACTTAGCTGTTCCACCTCCTTGTGTTGATGTAAGCCCAATTACTATGTTCTGAAGTGCTATTACTACAGGTGCTGTTCCATCAATTGTAGTGATAGTGAATGATCTAGTTGCAGCATTTCCACAACCGTCTGTTACTCTCGCAGTCACATCTGTAACTCCTGGCAACAAGTTATAAATAACACCATCATCTACTTGACCATATGAAATATTCCACTTCACTTCATATGAACTACAATCGTCATCATGAACTATTGCAGGTAACACATATGTACCGAAACATTCCCATGCGTTTGTACTTATAGTTACATCATCTACAGGTAAAAGTGTAGGTGCTGTATTATCATCAACTTTTATCCTTTGGATGTGTACTAATGGATTCACACCAGGAGTAATAGGAAGACACTCATTAGATATTGTCCAATGCCTCAATAGTTCATATCCAGCTGGACAATTCACATCTTGAAGTACTTCATCCCAGAATCCTAAATTGATATCACAATAATTACTACCAATAATCGGTTCGCCATTCAATGATGGTCTTCCTGTATTGTTTGGTTCCGTCAACGTTGGATCTGCAGCTACATCACCACAGCTAAGCGCATTATTTAATGTGAAATCAGAAGGAAATATGACATTCAAAGGATCATATGGAAAGAATGTAATTAATTGATCACATGTCACAGAGTTTCCACTGTTGTCTACCAATCTCCATCTTCTGTTGATTAATACCCTCGGATCAGAACAAGTTCCATTATCAATTATATCATCTAAATAAGTGACATTGGCAATCGGCTCACATGTAAATAAAGTCAATTCGCCAGTGATCAATTGTCCCGCTAATGGGTGACCAGCTTCATGTCTTGCGTCTGGATCTTGATTACAGGTTAATTCAATATCCGCTGGACATTCAATTTCTGGAAGAAGTTTTTCTTCTATAGTCACATAACCCCAACAGCTGTTTCCACTTCCTAAACAATCCGTAATGGATACTTGGAACGTCTGATTGACATCTGACAAATCAAATGTTGAATCCACTATATTTCCTGCTGCATTTGTTACTTCTATACAGTAGTTATCATAACATCTGTAAGGTCCACCTTCTAGTATTATATCAGCATTAAGTGTCACCGTACAATCTACTCCTAATGATAGATTGATACCATTATTACAACTTAAAGTGCTATTTTCTGGAATAAACTCTATCACATTTACCGTGAATGTACAGCTGTTCACGTTTCCGTAAATATCTACTACTATTAAAGTGATTTCATTCATTCCTATAGGAATAAAGTCTACATCAAGGTCTTCACCATTTAATACATACCTAATTGAATCAATAGCACAATTGTCAGTCACTAATGGTCTATTTGCAAATGGAAGGCTAGCTGTACAATTTCCAGGCTCAAGGCCGATCTCTAGATCACCACATCCATTAGGAAACATTGGTACTTCGTCATCTTCTACTATTACTGTAAATCCACAATTGCTTTCATTTCCAGCAAGATCTATCAGTGTATATGTGATTATAGTTGTACCAACTTCAAATATTCTAGTCACTTCTGTACCATCTAAATCGATGAATCCACTTGGTGTTAATAGATTCTCTGTACTGCTATTCATAATTCCAGTGACATCATTCGAAAAGTCGTATGTAACAGTCATTGACCCTTCACAACAGTTGTCACTGAATACTGGATGTATCCATGTAAACTCAGCTTCACATACCGTTGGGTCATTAGATATCAGTGTATCCATTTGAGCATATGCTTCGTTTGTAATCACATCAAGTGTCCAACTATCAAGTGTACCATTTACTGGCTCTCCAGAGAATATTTCTAAAGTCCAAGTTCCAGCAGCTTCTTCACCAAAAAACGCTTTGAATGCATCCTGCGGTTTGAATGTACTTCCATTACCTAATGGGCTACATCCTGCAGCGAGAATACTACTTGGAGCCATGTCATCTAATGACACATCGATGTCTGCTGTCCCTTCACATAGCTCACTGAAAAGTATTATCTCTGTTCCTGCTGGACTTGTAAGTTGAGCTGTGATTGCTCCTGCATTATCAATTGTCGCTAAGAAATCTCTTACATTGACTTCCCCAACTGATCCACCATTCACAACTACCTCTGAACTCACTATACAAATACCATCTGATATTATTATATCCGTATTTACAAAGGTCATTGTATCTTGAGTGGCGCACATCGGAGCTTCTATATCAACTACTGTGACTGTAAAGCTACATGTTGCTGAACTTGGTGCTCTTCCCTGTAGTGATGTTTGTCCTCCATTATCCGTGAAAGTAGGTAACTGTGGATTGAATGTTCCATAACTACCCAAGTTACATGGATTAGCAACTTCCCAATCCGTTGCATCGTCATTATCAACTGGATCTATTCTAAATATATTATCTCCATTGAGACCATCACTATTAACAGTTATAGCATCAATCATATTATCTATGAAGAAAATAGTGTATGTGGCAACATCTCCTGCTCCTGCTCCCGTAGCAAAATCGTGCGTATAGACATCGCCTACAGTTAAAATTGTACCATTTGGAATGTCAAAAGTATCGATCACTCCATTAGCATTTCTTGTCATACTTGCGCAACTTACATCAACTGTGGCTGGTCCCAGATTGCTGATTTCAGCACCAGAAGTTGTTCCATCTTGAAGTATTTCTGTAATAAGTAAGATGGGCTGATCAAATACTGTATAAATAACTGTACTTGTTCCTCCAGGAAATTCAATTCCGCTTGCATCTTCAATTCCTTCCGCTATTGTCAAGCCAAATTCATCCTTTACTTCAAAGACGATCGCTAAATTATCAGGGCAATTGTCTTCCGCTATAGCTGAAATATCGTTTACTACAGCACCACACTTACCTGGATCATTGACTGTCTCTACATCTTCCGCACATGTGATCGTAGGTGGTGTATGGAAATCATTTACTACTATCTTTAATTCACAAACAGTTTGGTTTCCACAAGAATCTGTCGCTGTAAATTCTAATATTGTCAACCCTACAGGAAACTCGTCTCCTGTACTCAATCCTGTATTGTCTGTCTGTGTCACAATCGGCACTCCGCAATTATCAGTTGCAAGTGGTAGAGAAAAGTTCACAAAAGAACTACACCATCCTTCTGGGGCATCTACTACTACTGGCGGTCTAGGACAATTTGTAAATACTGGCGGTGTACTATCTCCTGTACTAAAGTTTA